>NZ_JBHSRF010000126.1:0-15688 GCF_042658925.1 Sphaerisporangium aureirubrum | reverse complement strand
CCGCCGCACGGGCGGCGCCCCCCGGCGCGGCCCGCGCACCGGCCGCGGCGCGACCTCCACACCCCGCCCGCTCACGGCCACCCGCCGCCCGTCACGATCCCCGGCACGCTCGTCGAGCGTGCCGGCACGGCTCACCGCACGCTCATCGGTACCGGCACGGCTCGCGGCGCGCTCATCGGTACCGGCACGGCCCACCGCACGCTCATCGAGCATGCCAGCACGGCCTACGGCACGCTCGTCGAGCATGCCGGCACGGCCCGCGGCACGCTCGTCGGCCGTCACGACCCCGCCGTCCCGGCGCGGCACGCGCTCGCCGGACGGCACGGCACGGCCGTCGCGGGTGGCGGAACGCTCGCCGGACGGCACGGCACGGCCGTCGCGGGTGGCGGAACGCTCGCCGGACGGCACGGTGCGGCCGTCGCGGCTCGCGGAACGCTCGGCGGGCGGCGGCGTGCGGCGCGGGCGGTCGCCCGCCGTGGTGCGGCGCGCGGGGCGGTCGCCGGCGGTGGCGGTGGCGCCGGTGTAGGGCGTGGTCTCGTCGTCGTTGTTCATTTCGGCTCCCGGATTCTCTCCGCCGCCCGCAACCTGGCCGAGGCGGCGCGCGGGTTGCGCGCCAGCTCCTCCTCGTCGGGGAGTTCGGCTCCCCTGGTGACGAGCCGGAACCTCGGCTGGTGGGACGGCAGCGGGACAGGCAGCCCGGGAGGGCCGGTGTCCCTGGTTCTCGCGGTGAGGATCCGCTTGGCGAGGCGGTCCTCGAGTGAGTGGTAGGCGAGCACGACCACGCGCCCACCGACCACGAGTGCGTCGAGGGCCGCGGGCAGCGCCCGCTCGAAGGCGGTCAGCTCCCCGTTCACCTCGATCCGTAATGCTTGGAACGTTCTTTTCGCGGGATTGCCGCCGGTACGGCGGGTGGCCGCGGGGATGGCGTCGCGGACGATCTCGGCGAGACGCTTGGTGGACGTGATGTGCCCGGCCTCACGCTCGCGCGCGATGAACCGCGCGACCCGGGACGCGAACCGCTCCTCGCCGTAGTCACGGAGGATGCGGGTCAACTCTCCCTCGGAGTAGGTGTTGACCACCGCGTCGGCCGTGAGCTCCTGGCCGGTGTCCATCCGCATGTCCAGCGGCGCGTCGTAGGAATACGCGAACCCGCGCTCGGCCTCGTCCAGCTGGGGCGAGGACACCCCGAGGTCGAACAGCACCCCGTCGGCCCGGTCCCGGCCGGCCGCGGCCAGCACCTCGGGCAGCTCGTCGGAGACCGCCTTGACCAGGGTGGTGCGATCGGCGTACGGGGCAAGGCGCGCCGTGGACCGCTCGATCGCGACGGGGTCGCGGTCGACGCCGATCAGGTGGAGCGCGGGATGGGCCGCGAGCAGCGCCTCGGCGTGCCCGCCGAGGCCGAGGTTGGCGTCCACGAGTACGGGAGCGGGCACGGCGAGCGCGGGGGCGAACAGTTCCAGGACACGCCGCAGCATCACCGGAACGTGCCCGCCCGGCTCGGCATGACTGTTGACATGCATGGTCGTACCCCCTTTACGCCGCCATGGCCGTGTCCTCTTCGCCCCGGGACACGTCCTCGCTCGCGGATGCGCGGCTCTCACACGTCTGACCCGCCGGTGGGCCCTCTTCCCACCCCGGTTGACGTCTCGTCCGGCCAGGTCCCCATCCGCGTCCCCTCTGCGACACCGCGCCACCTGACACCGGGGAAGGTGCATCAGCTGGCCGCGGCGCGGCGGAACCGGGGCGTGCCCGGTACCGCGGGAGCGGGTGGAGACCTCGCCGAACGACGTCTGGACCGACGAGTCGACCACTGGTTCAAAGGACCCCTGGCAGCACCTCCTCTGAGAGATCGGAGAAAGCCTGCTCTTGGTCGGCCAGGTAGGTGTCCCAGGCCGTCGCGTCCCAGATCTCCAGCCGCGTGTTGGCACCGATGACCACGCAGTCGCGACGGAGGCCCGCGTATTCGCGCAGACCCTGGGGAATGGTGATGCGTCCCTGTTTGTCGGGGGTCTCGTCGGAGGCGCTTGCGAACAGGACACGGCTGTAATCGCGGACCGCCTTGGCGGTCACCGGCGCGGTGCGCAGCGCCTCGGTGATGCGCTGGAACTCCTCCACGGGAAACACGTAGAGGCACCGCTCCTGGCCCTTGGTGATCACAAGACCCTCCGCCAGCTCCTCACGGTACTTCGCCGGCAGGAACAGTCGTCCTTTCTCGTCCAGACGCGGTTGATGGGTGCCGAGGAACACCGGCCCCACCTCCCGTGCCGCATGGAACGGCTGACGCAGCTACACCAGCCCCTCCACTGCGCACCACCATACTCCACTTCTCCCCACCGTCAACTGATTCATTCAGTGTTCGCACGCGGTTTCTCGCGCGTTTTCCCAGCTCAACGGGGGTGGAGCAAAGTGGAGCGCCTGGGGGGCGTCAGGGGCGCCCCGGCGTGTCGCCGGGCTTTTCCCGGCTCCCGGGACGCGACCAGGGATACGGAATGCGGCCAATGAGGCCCGGGGGATCTCTCCGGTGGGGGAAAGTGGAGCGGCGGCGGGCCGCCGGGGCGGCGCTTCCCGCGCCTCTAATGTCACGGGATTCGCACACCGGCGGGACGAGACCGCGATCAGCCAGAAGAACACTGAGGGCTGTTCACCCGTAATGTCGGGGAAAGTCGCTCCGGAACCCACCGCACCGTAGTGTCGGTAGACACAATGAAGAAGGAATCACAAAACCCCCCGCATAACGTCCCGCGCGCGGGGTTGCCACACCCTCATGGAGGCCCAGTGGGAATCACCCACGATGTCGGACAGGATCTGGAGGGTCTGGTCGCCACGGCGCATCGGATCCGTGAGGCGATCGAATCGGTGATCGAGGGCAAGAGGGACGTGATCCGGCTCACGATCACCGTCCTTCTGGCAGAGGGCCACCTCCTCATCGAGGACGTGCCCGGGGTCGGCAAGACCATGCTCGCCAAGGCCCTCGCCCGGTCCATCGACTGCCCGGTGCGCCGCGTCCAGTTCACCCCCGATCTGCTCCCCAGCGACATCACGGGCGTCAGTGCCTTCAACCAGCAGTCCCGCGAGTTCGAGTTCAAGCCCGGCCCGGTGTTCGCCAACATCGTGGTGGGCGACGAGATCAACCGCGCCTCCCCCAAGACCCAGTCCGCCCTCCTCGAATGCATGGAGGAGCACCAGGTCACCGTCGACGGCACGACCTATCTCCTCGAGTCGCCGTTCATGGTGATCGCGACGCAGAACCCCATCGAGATGGAGGGCACCTATCCCCTCCCCGAGGCCCAGCGGGACCGTTTCACCGCCCGCATCGCGATGGGCTACCCCGAGGCCGCCGCCGAGCTGCAGATGATCGACATCCACGGCTCCTCCTCGCCGCTGGACAAGCTGGAGGCGGTCGCCACCACCGCCGAGGTGCGGACGCTGATCGAGGCCGTGCGGGCGGTGTACGTCGCCCAGCCGATCAAGAAGTACGCCATCGACCTGGTGGACGCCACCCGCAGGTCCCCCGACCTGCGCCTAGGCGCCTCGCCCCGCGCCACCCTGCACCTGATCCGCGCCGCACGCGCGCACGCCGCGCTGTCCGGGCGCGACTACGTCATCCCCGACGACATCCAGGAACTGTGCGTCCCCGTACTGGCCCACCGGCTGCTGCCCAGCCTGGAGGCCCAGGGCCAGCGCCGCCGTCCCGAGCACGTGGTCGCCGACCTCGTGCGGCGGGTACCGGTGCCGGAGACCCGCGAGAAGGGGGACGGAGCGGGGCCGCGGTGATCTCGGGACTAAGGGCGCTCACCTCGCGTGGGCGCTCCTTTCTCGCCTCCGGAGCCGCGGCGCTGCTGTGCGCGTTCGTGCTCGGCGAGCACGACCTGCTGCGCATCGGGGTGTTCGTCATCACGCTGCCGCTGCTGGCCGCGATGGTGGTGGCGCGCACCCGCTACCGGCTGAGCTGCGCGCGGCGGCTGGACCCGGGCCGGGTCGAGGTGGGCGCCGACAGCACGGTCACGCTGCGGCTGGAGAACATCACCCGCCTGCCCACGGGGCTGCTGCTCATCGAGGACACCGTGCCGTACGCCGTGGGCGCCCGGCCGCGCTTCGTGCTGGACCGGGTGGAGCCGCGCGGCATCCGTGAGATCGACTACAAGGTGCGCTCCGACCTGCGCGGCCGGTTCCCCATCGGCCCGCTGTCGGTGCGCATCGCCGACCCGTTCGGCCTGGTGGAGCTGACCCGCGCGTTCACCTCCACCGACTCGCTGATGGTGATCCCCGAGGTGGTGCGCCTGCCGCAGGTGCGGCTGTCCGGCGAGTGGACCGGCGGCGGCGACAGCCGCACCGCCACCGCTGCCGCCGCGGGCGAGGACGACATCGGCCCCCGGGAGTACCGCCAGGGCGACGACCTGCGCCGGGTGCACTGGCGCTCCACCGCCCGGTACGGCGAGCTGATGGTGCGCCGCGAGGAACAGCAGTGGCAGAGCCGCGGCGCGCTGCTGCTCGACACCCGCAGGCACGCCCACCGCGGCGAGGGACCGCGCTCGTCGTTCGAGGTCGCGGTGTCCGCGGCGGCGTCGATCGGCGTGCACCTCGCCAAGGACGGCCTCGGCCTGCGCCTGGTCACCGACCAGGGGCAGCTCACCGAGTCCGCCGCCGGGCACTCCCTGGTCGACGCGCTCGCCGTCGTGCGGCACAGCACGGCGCGGTCGCTGGAGTCGGGGATCACGGCGCTGCGCCAGGGCGGCGGCGACGGCCTCATCGTCGCGGTGATCGGCGACCTGGAGCCCGAGGAGGCCCGCGCGCTCGCCCGGCTGCGGCACGGCGGGGTCACCGGGGTCGCGGTGATGCTGGAGGTCGCCACCTGGCAGACCATGCCGGCCCACCACACGGCCGCCGACACCACCGCCGACCAGGCGCGGGCCGTGCTGGCCGACGCCGGGTGGCGGATCGTCCGGCTGCCCGCGGGCCGGTCGCTGGCGACCGTCTGGCAGGAGGCCGGCGGCCAGAGCGGCCGGTACGCCGGGGCGCAGGAGACGGTGGAGGAAACGATCACGGCAGGAGACGCCGCATGAGACTCCCGATCGCGGCCGGCCTGGCGACGGCCGCGGTGTCGCTCACCCTCTATCCCCTGTTCCAGGACGGCCCGTGGTTCTGGACCGGGCTCGGCGCGATCATGCTGATCACCGCCGTGTCCGTGGGCACCACCCTGCGCTCGGTGCCCCGATGGCTCGGGCCGCCGGCGGAGCTGGCCGTGCTGCTGGTGTTCCTGACGGCGGTGTTCGCCCCCGAGGAGGCGTGGTGGGGCTTCATCCCCACCTTCGACGCGCTGGGCGAGCTCGCCGTGCAGCTGGCCGACGGGTTCGACGACATCCAGAAGTACGCCGCGCCGGTGCCGAGCAACACCGGCATCACGCTGCTCACCGCGGGCGGCATCGGCCTGATCGCCGTGCTCACCGACCTGCTCGCCGTACGGCTGGGGCGGGCGGCGCTCGCCGGGCTGCCGCTGCTGGCCCTGTTCACCGTGCCCGCCGCCGTGATGACCGACCCCATCGGGTGGCCGGCGTTCATCATCGCGGCGCTCGGGTACGTCGGGCTGCTCGCCGCCGACGGGCGGGAGCGGCTGGGCCGGTGGGGGCGTGCGGTGCTGCTGCGCCGGTCGCGCATCACCGGGGCGCGGGTGCAGTCGGCCGAGACGACGCCGCTGTCCCCGGCGGGCAAGCGCATCGGGGTGGCCGCCATCGCGCTGGCCATCGCGCTGCCCGCGCTGCTGCCCACGCTGAGCCCCAACCCGCTGTTCGGGTTCGGGGTGGGGTCGAGCGGCGAGGGGGGCAACACGATCACCATCCCCAACCCCATCGCCAGCCTGCGCGGCCAGCTCACCCAGCCGGCCAACGCCACCGTGCTGACCTACACCAACAACGACGACGTCCCCCGCTACCTGCGGATGTACTCGCTGGACACCTTCGACGGCACGCAGTGGACCATGTCGCAGCCGCGGGGGCGTCCCGAGGACCGCGTGTCGGAGAACCCGCTGCCCCCGGCGCCCGGGCTGTCCCTCACCGCTCCCCTCAAGAACGTCACCACCCGTGTCACGGTGAGCGAGGGGGTCGAAGGGCTCAGCTTCCTGCCGCTGCCCTACCCGGCGAGCGCGGTGCGGATCGAGGGCGACTGGCGGGCCGACCAGAGCACGCTCATGGTGTTCTCCACCCGCGACACCGCGGGCGGGGCGCAGTACCAGGTGGACGGCTGGGAGCCGCAGCCGACGCCCGAGTCCCTGACCGCGGCGCAGGCGTACTCGCCCGACCGGACCGACGACCGGTACCTGACGCTGCCCGGGAACCTTCCCCCGGAGATCGGGGACACGGCGGCCCGGCTGGTGCGCGACGCGAGCACGCCGTACGAGGGGGCGGTGATGCTCCAGGAGTGGTTCACCACCACGGGCGGCTTCACCTACAGCCTCCAGACGCAGGGCAACGGCAGCGAGGCGCTGCTCGACTTCCTGCGCAACAAGAAAGGCTACTGCGAGCAGTTCGCGGCGACCATGGCGGTGATGGCCCGGGCAGTGGGCATCCCGGCACGGGTCGGCATCGGGTACACCGGCGGCACCAAGATCAACAACGTGTGGCAGGTCCGCACCCACGACCTGCACGCCTGGCCCGAGCTGTACTTCGAGGGCGCGGGCTGGCTCCGCTTCGAGCCCACGCCGTCCGGCGGCCTCGGCCAGGCCACGGCCCGCGTGCCGGAGTACTCGCGCCCGGTGGCCGATACCGACGACGGCGACGGCAACGGCGCCACGCCCAGCGCGGCCCCCAACGACTCCGAACTCGGCCAGCCCTCCCTCGGCCCGAGGCGCGACCCCCGCGACCCGGACCCCGGCCTCGGCACCGACCCGCTGAACCTGGATCAGGGCACCCCCCTCTACGCCAAGATCGGCATCGCGGCCGGAATCCTGGCCCTCCTGGCACTCGTCCCCGCCGCCCTCCGCCTGGTCGCCGGATACCGCCGCCGCCGGACCTGGTCCCGCGTCGGCACCGTCCCGGCACCACCGCCTCCCGGCGGCCCGGCACCACCGGGCCCCGCGGGCACGGCCCGGGCGGAGACGGCCGGTGCCGCCTCCGCACCACCGGGCCCCGCAGGCACGGCTCGGGTGGAGGCGCCCGGTACCGTCCCCGCACGGCCGGGCCCCACGGGCACGGCCGGGCCGGAGGCGGCCGGTGCCGTCCCCGCACGGCCGGGCCCCGAAGGTGAGGCCGCGCGGCGGGCGGAGGCGGTCGCCCGGCAGCGGCTCCGGCGGGCCGTGTACGCCTCCTGGCGCGAGCTCACCGACACGCTGGTCGATCTCGGCATGGGCTACACGCCGAGCGAGACCCCGCGCGCCCTGGCCCGGCGCCTGGTGGAGCACTACGAGTTCACCCCCGGGACCGCGGCCTCCGTCACCAGGATCGCCTCGGCCGAGGAACGGCTCCGCTACGCCCGCACCCCCGGCGAGATCACCTCGCTGGCGGCCGACCTCAAGGAGGTCCGCCGCGCCCTGCGCGCCACCGTCCCCCGCTCCCGCCGCCTGCGCGCCACCCTCCTGCCCACCTCGACCTTGATCCGCCTGCGCGGCATAGGCGAGTCCATCCTCGACGCCTTCGACCACCTGGAAACCCTCCGCCTGTGGCCCCGCCGCGCCGGTTCCTCCGCTCCCCCGGCGGACGACCGCGAACTGACCACCACCGGCTCCCGCTGACCGCACGACGAACGGCTCACGCCCCCCTCTCCGGGGGACGTGAGCCGTTCCCATGAGACCGCCTCCTGCCCGCGGCGAAGAAATGATGAAAGATTCAACCGATCTCCCCGGGCGGCACCGATCGAACCGCCGACCGAGGGAAGATCCATCACCAAAGGCACAACCCGCCGTCCGCTGAGGGATCAGGCATGGCCGTGGCGGAGCAGGGGCCGCCTTCGGCGGAACGCAGCAGCACCGGGGGCAGCGGGGCACGGCCGTGGCGAGGCACAGGCCGCCTTCGGCGGACGCAGCAGAACCGGGGGCGCGGCGGGAGCACGGCCGTGACGAGGCACAGGCCGTCTCCGGCGGACACAGCAGAACCGGGGGCGGCGGGAGCACGGCCATGGCGAGGCACAGGCCGTCTCCGGCGGACACAGCAGAACCGGGGGCGGCGGGAGCACGGCCGTGACGAGGCACAGGCCGTCTCCGCCGGACGCAGCAGAACCGGGGGCGCGGCGGGAGCACGGCCGTGACGAGGCACAGGCCGCTTCCGGCGGACGCGGCAGAACCAGGGGGTGGAGCACGGCCGCTTCCGGACGGCGTGATCGGGCCGGGGCGGTAGGCACGGGTCATCGCCGGTCGCCGTGGGCCGGATGCCGTTCAAGGCCCGATCAGGGCCGGGGCGTGGTGGGGCCGGGGGGCGCCGGGGGGCGGAAAGCGCGAGCGGCTCAGCCGGGGGGCCGGCTGAGCCGTCAGGGGCTCAGGGGGTCAGCGCTCCTCGCCGCGGCGGCGCCAGCGTTCCTCCATGCGTTCCATGAAGCTGGGGCGGGAGGAGCGGCGGCGTTCTGGCGGCTGGGCCTGGGCGCCGGGGCGGGGGGCGGTGTCACCTCCGAAACCGTTCATGCGCTTCCAGCTGGACAAGCCCCACAGGCACGCGGCGAGCATGACCACGAAGCCACCCACACCGAGTGGGATGATCGGTGCAACCACGCCCACCATCAGCAGCACCACACCGAGCACGAAGCCGATGGAGGCCTTCACCAGGCGGCGCTTGTAATGGTTGCGTGGATCACTGATCCGAACGGTATTGGCCCACTTCGGGTCCTCGGCGTAGAGGGCCTGCTCGATCTGGTCGAGCAAGCGCTGCTCGTGCTCAGAGAGCGGCACGGCGCCTCCCAAGGACAGCCCCTTGTCGGGGAAAACGGCAGCGGACACCCGAGGGTGCCCGGACCTCGCGGTCGGTTATCCCCAGAATACGAGGCTGTAGACGCAGGCGAAAGAAAACGTCCAACGTAGACCAAACCGGAGGTGACGTCATAGATCCATTCCATCGAACGGCGGACGAACGAGAGAGGCCGGCCGGACCGCCTCGGGACCGAACCTCCGCACGGCACGGTCCATGGCCATTTCGGCCTCCCGCCAGCCCGTTTCCCGTTCGCCGAGGCCGAGCTGGCGGGTCGCGGCGCTCGCGGGACGAAGATTCTCGACCCGTACGCCGACCAGCCGGAGCCGTACGCGCTCCAGTCCGGCGGCCGCGTACAGATCGCAACTAGTGGCATATATCTCTTTCGCCACATCGGTGGCTTCACGCAGAGTACGCGACCGGGTGATCGTGGTGAAGTCCGCGCGGCGAAGTTTCACGCTGACGGTCCGCCCGACGTGACCGCCGCGCCGCAGCCGCTCGGCCACCCGCTCCGACAGCCGGAGCAACTCGCGGCGGATCGCGGCGGGGTCGTCCACGTCGTGGGCGAAGGTCTCTTCGGCGCCGATGCTCTTGTCCGGGACGTGCGGGCTGACCCTGCGGTCGTCCCGCCCCCAGGCGAGGGCGGCCAGATGGGCGCCGGCGGCCCCGAACTCCCGCTGGAGGGTGGCCGGGGGGACCTGGGCCAGATCGCCCACCGTCTGGATGCCGAGGCGCCGCAGAGCCTGCTCCGTACGCTCCCCTACGCCCCACAGGGCCGCGACGGGCAGCGGATGGAGGAACTCCACCACCCCGTCGGCGGGGACGACCAGAAGGCCGTCAGGCTTGCAGTAGCGGGAGGCGAGCTTGGCCACGAACTTGCTGCCGGCCACGCCCACCGAGCAGGTGATGCCGTGCCGCGCGACGACCTCCGCCCGGATCAGGGCGGCGATCCGCGCGGGCGTGCCCAGCCGGCGCAGCGCGCCGCTCACGTCCAGGAAGGCTTCGTCGGAGGCGATCGGCTCGACCTCGGGGGTGATCGCGTGGAAGATCTCCATCACGCCCTCGGAGACCTCGGAGTACTTGCCGCGGCTGGGCGGGATGACCACGGCCTGCGGGCACAGACGGCGGGCCCTGGTCATCGGCATCGCCGAGTGGACGCCGAAGGCCCTGGCCTCGTAGGTGGCGCTGAGCACGACCCCGCGGGCCCCGGTGGCGCCGATGATCACCGGCCTGCCCTTGAGCTCGGGGCGCTCGAGCAGCTCGACGCTGGCGTAGAAGGCGTCCATGTCCACATGGAGGATCGGGCACCCGGTGTCGTCCCCCGATCCCGGCCGCCCGGCCCCGCCCCCCAGCATCTGCTTGCGCGACACCCCTCGATCCTAACCCGAACACTCGTTCTACCGGCAGGCCGTCCCGCGGGTCGTGGACCCGGGAACGATGGGTCAGCGGTGCGCGAGGAGGTGGAGCTGCGTGGCGATGTCGCGCAGGACGGGATGGGCCGCGGCGGCCTGCTCCAGGGCGACCAGGGCGCGGGCCGCGCCGGGCTCGCCGTCGAGGAGACGGCCGGGCACGAGGTCGGCGAAGATGCGCACGCCCCGCAGCTCGCGCGGGGTGAACCCGGCGGCCGTCAGCAGGGCGGCGAGGGCCTCGCCGCTGAACCGCCGGGGGGTGGGGTCGTGCTCGCCCCACCGGCCCGAGGGGTCGGTCAGCGCCTGGCGGGCCTCGTCGAAGTGGCCGGTGAGCGAGCGGTGGATCGCGGTGGCCACGGGGTTGGCGGCCAGCACGCTGATCAGGCCGCCCGGCATGAGTACGCCCGCCACGGCGGCCAGGGCGCTCGCGGGATCCTCGACGTACTCGAGGACGCTGTGGCACAGCACGAGGTCGGCGCAGCCGGGCTCCAGAAGGTCGCGCAGGTCGGCCGCGTCGCCCTGGATGCCCTTGACGGCCACCCCGGCCTCGGCGGCCCGCCGCTCCAGGGCGGCCAGGGAGTCGGGGCTGGGATCGACCACGGTGACCGCGTGGCCCAGCTCGGCCAGCGGCACCGCGAAGCCGCCGGTGCCCCCGCCGGCGTCGACGATGCCGAGGCGGTCGTGCCCGGTGGCCGCGGCGCGCTCGGCCAGCGCCTCGCGCAGCGCTTCCCAGACCACGGCGGTCCGCACCGCCGGGGTGGTGGCCGCCTGGCGGGTGGCGCCCTCGGTGCCCACGTTCAGCTCGCCTCCTCGCAGCGTTTCGTCGGGCCCAAGCCTACGCGGTGCCGCCGCCCCCTCGGCGATCAGGCCGGGGGGCGGGTCTCACAGCGCCAGGGAGGGCTTGAGTTGCTTGAAGCGGGCGAGGAGGCCGTTGACGAACTGGGGTGACTCGTCGGTGGACAACTCGGACGCCAGGTGCACCCACTCGCTGATCACCACGGCCTCGGGGACGTGCTCGGCCCACAGCAGCTCGTACGTGCCCGCCCGCAGCAGGTTGCGGTCGACGGCGGGCATGCGGTCGAGTGTCCAGCCCTCGGAGTAGGTGGAGATCAGCTCGTCGATGCGGACGCGGTGGCGGTACACCCCCTCGACCAGTGTCGAGGTGTACTCGTTGACGGGCGGCTCGGCCCGTTCGATGCGCTCGGCGAGGACGCTCGTGGCCGGCTGCTCGCGCAGCTCGGCCTCGAACAGGATGTCCAGCGCCCGTCTGCGTGCTTTTCCGCGGGCCGACACCTCAGGCCCGGCCGAGATACTCGCCGGTGCGGGTGTCGACCTTGACCGTCTCGCCGGTCGTGATGAACAGGGGGACCTTGATCTCGGCGCCGGTCTCCAGGGTGGCGGGCTTGGTGCCGCCGGTGGAGCGGTCGCCCTGCAGGCCGGGCTCGGTCTGCGAGATGGTCAGCTCGACCGCCGCGGGCAGCTCGACGTACAGCACGTTGCCCTCGTTGACCGCGACGGTGGCCACGGTGTTCTCCAGCAGGTAGTTCGCCGCGTCGCCGACGGTCGCGCGCGCGACGTTCAGCATGTCGTAGGTCTCGGTGTCCATGAACACGAACTCGTCGCCGTCGAGGTAGGAGAACTGCATCTCCCGCCGGTCGACGTTGGCCACCTCGACCTTGACGCCCGCGTTGAAGGTCTTGTCCACGACCTTGCCCGACAGCACGTTCTTCAGCTTGGTACGGACGAAGGCGCCGCCCTTACCGGGCTTGACGTGCTGGAAGTCCACCACGCTCCACAGGTCACCGCCGTCGAGCTTGAGCACAAGGCCGGTCTTGAGGTCGTTGGTCGTCGCCACTCGTTCACTCCTGCGTCGTCATGGTCGCGCTCGGCCACCGCCTGTCCCTCACAGGATCAGCAGCTCTTTCGTCGTGCGGGTGAGGAGCTCCGGGCCGCCGGGGCGTGTCACGAGAGTGTCCTCGATCCGGACGCCACCCCTGCCTGGCAGATAGACCCCTGGCTCGACGGTGATCGGAACCCGATCCTCAAGTCTACCGGCACCGGACGGACGCATGAACGGATCCTCGTGGATCTCCAGGCCCACACCGTGCCCGAGCCCGTGCTCGAAATGGTCGCCGTGGCCGGCCGCCACGATGAGGTCGCGCGCCGCCGCGTCCACGTCCCGCAGGCTCGCCCCGGGGGCGGCGGCCTCCAGCCCCGCCCGCTGCGCGGCGCCGACGAGGTCGTACAGCTCGCGCTGCCAGTCCGCGACCGGGCCGAGCGCCACGGTGCGGGTCATGTCGGCGTGGTAGCCGTCGTACAGCGCCCCGAAGTCCATGGTGATGAGGTCGCCGCGCTCGACGGGACGGCCGGACGGCGAGTGGTGGGGCACCGAGCCGTTGGGGCCGGAGGCCACGATCGAGTCGAAGGCGGGTTTGTCCGCGCCGAGCTCCATCATGCGGATCTCCAGCGCCCTGGCGATCTCCCGCTCGGTCATGCCGGGGGCGATGGTCCCCACCACGTCGGCGAACGCCTGGTCGGTGAGGTCGCACGCGGTGCGCAGCGCCTCGATCTCGGTCTCGTCCTTGACCACCCGCACGCGTTCCACCAGCCGGTCGACGAGCCCGGTGTGCCCGCCGAGGTCGCGGTAGGCGGCGACGGACAGGTCGTGCGCCTCGACGCCGGGCCGCTCGGCCAGGGGCACCAGCGCCGCCGCCACGTCGCGGCGCTCGACCAGCTCCACGTCGGGGCAGACCCGCCGGGCCGTCTCGATGTAGCGGGAGTCGGTGGCGAGCACCGCCGAACCGTCCTCGCGGACCAGCAGCGCGGCGTTGGAACTGGACAGGCCGGTCAGGTAGCGGACGTTGACGCCCCTGGTGACCAGGAGCGCGTCGACGTCGTACTCGCCGAGCAGCGCCGCGAGGCGGGCACGCCGGGATCGGTGCGTGGCGGTCATGGTCACGACTTTACGGCGCGCCCGCCCCCCGCCGCGCGGCCGGGGGACGTCACGCGGCCTCGTCCGGCGTGGGCGGCGGCGCGGCGGCGCGCAGCGGCAGCTCCCGCAGGAAGAGCACCGCCAGGAACCCGAGCACGGCGATGGGGACGCAGGCCAGGAACACCGTCTGCATCGCCTGGGTGAAGGACTCGACGACGATCTGGTGCAGCGCGGGCGGCAGGTGGTGGATGGCCTCGGGCGTGCCGAGCCCGATGTCCTGTACCGAGGAGCCCGGCGCGGGGCGCGTGACGGTCAGCATGCGGGTGATCTCGTCGTTGACCTCGTTGGTGAGGATCGCGCCGAGCGCCGCGACGCCGACGGCCCCGCCGAGGCTGCGGAAGAACGTGATGCCCGAGGTGGTCACGGCCATGTCCCGCCGCTGGGCGGCGTTCTGCGCGGCGAGGATCAGCATCTGCATGCTCATGCCGAGGCCGACGCCGAGCACGGCGATGTCCACGCCGATGACCAGGTAGCTGGAGTCGCTGCCCAGCAGGGACAGCAGGCCCATGCCCGCGACGATCATCACGAGGCCGGCCAGCGGGAACGCCTTCCACCTGCCGGTGCGGGTGACCACCTTGCCCGAGACGATGGCCGACAGGAAGAGGCTGACCACCAGCGGGAGGGTCATCAGGCCCGACACCGTCGGGGTCATGCCCTTGACGATCTGGAGGTACTGCGGCAGGTAGATCATCACGCCGAACATCGCGATGCCCACCAGCAGGGACGCGCTGCTCGCCAGCACGAAGGTGCGGTCCCTGAACAGCCGCGGCGGGAGGATGGGGTCGGTGGCGCGGCGCTCGGCGATGATCGAGAACCCGAACAGCAGCACGGCGAGGCTGCCGAGGCCGTACGCCCACGCCGAGTCCCAGGCGAACTCGCTACCGCCGAAGGACAGCATCAGCATCAGCGCCGACGCCCCGCCGGTGAGCGTGAAGGCGCCCCACCAGTCGACCCTGGCGTCCTGCGGCTCGCGGTCGGTCCGCAGAACCCACTGGACGACGACCATCGCGGCGACGGCGAGGGGCACGCCGACGAAGAAGCACCAGCGCCAGCCGAGCCACGGGGCGTCGACGATGAAGCCGCCGATCAGCGGGCCGGTGACGGTGGAGACCCCGAAGACGGCGCCGATGTAGCCGGAGTAGCGGCCCCGCTCCCGGGGGGCGACCACGTCGCCGAGGATGATCTGGGTGAGCGCCGTCATGCCGCCCATGCCGAGGCCCTGCACGGCGCGGGCGAAGATCAGGGTGCCCATGTTGGTCGCGAAGCCCGCCAGCAGCGAGGAGGCGACGAACAGGCCGAGCGCGACCTGGAACATGTGCTTGCGCCCGAACAGGTCGGACATCTTCCCCCACAGCGGCGTGGAGGCGGTCATGGTGAGCAGGGTGGCGCCGGCCACCCATGAAAGTTGCTCCTGCGCGCCGAGTTCGCCCACGATCGTGGGCAGCGCCACACCGACGATCGAGGTCGAGATCATGGACGTGAGCATGGCGACGAGCAGTCCGGAGAGGATCTGCAGGATCTCACGGTGAGAGTAGGCGCGCACCGCCCCTTGGTCACCGTGGCCACTGGCGTCACTATGGTTGTCGGGCTCTTCGTGTGGTTCCTGCCGGGTCTCTCCCCGCACCACCACTGTGCGCCCCCCACCTTTTAAGGCACCTTTACCGGCATTTTTAGTAGACGACCGTTTACCTGTCAAACATCTAAAGTGCCTATAGAGCCGAAGGGAGCATCGGGTGCCGGGCGCCACGACGCAGACGCGGGACCGTGAGGCCACCAGCCGCCGGATCCTCGCCGCCGCCAGTTGCCTGTTCGCCGAGCACGGATACGACCAGGTCACCGTGCGCATGATCGCTTCGGCCGCCGGGGCCAATGTCGCCTTGATCAACCGGTACTTCGGATCCAAGGCCCGCCTGTTCGCCGAGGTCCTGGTGGGGGCGTCGGCCCTGGAGTCGGTCATCGAGGGCGACCTGGAGGGCCTTCCCCGGCGGCTGGCCAGGCACATGGCGAGCAGGCTGGACGCCGCCGCCTGCGACGACCCACTGGTGCGGGTGATCGACCGCGCGGGGGCCAGCCCGCAGATCCGCGCCGTGCTGCGCGAGCGGGTGCAGTCCGCCCTCACCGGGCCGCTCGGCGAGATGCTCCCCGGCCCCATGGCCAGGGAGCGCGCGATGCTCGCCACATCGATCATCCTCGGCGGCGGCTCCCTGCGCCGCGTCCTCGGCCCGGACTCGCTGCGCGACACCGACCCGGGCTACCTGGAGTTCCGCCTCACCGCCATCTTCACGGCGTGCCTCGCCCCCTGACACCCCAATGCCACTTAGCTTAAGTTGATCTTGTTGTGGTGTTGGATGGTGAGGGCGATAGTTGGTGGTTTTGTGTGGTGTGTGCCGATGTCGTTGTCG
>NZ_JBHSRF010000125.1:0-15778 GCF_042658925.1 Sphaerisporangium aureirubrum | reverse complement strand
CCCTGATCAGCCCCCTGATCAGCCCCCTGATCGGCCCCCTGATCGGCCCCCTGATCAGCCCCCTGATCAGCCCACTGATCGGCCCCCTGATCGGCTTGATGATCGGACCGGGTGACCGGTTTGGTGACCGGCTTGGTGACCGGCTTGGACCTGCTTGGACCGGCTTGGTGACCGGGACCTGGCTCGTCCGGCGAGGGGACCGTCCGGCGAGGGGACCGTCCGGCGATGGGGCCGTCCGGTCTCGCCCGTCGGCTGTTCTTCGGCGCCGGTACGGCGGGTCGTGGTGCGGCGAATCCGGCGCCGCCGTACGACGAACAACCCGGCGTGTGCGCGGCGCCGGTGAAATGGTCCTTGCGGGAGGCCGCGCTCCGCGCGAAGGGGGCAAGGGCTGTGCTCGTGCGGGGGGCACCCCCGCGCCCCCGGGTCCTGCCGGGCTCATGGTGCTCCACCGCGACGCGTCCCGCCGGGTCGGTGTCCCGCCGTATGACGGCGCCGTGTTCGCCGTCCACCCTCCCGCCGACCCGGCGCCGGGTTAGACGAACCTGACGAGGCGACGGGGCTCCGGGGGCGCCGCCGTACGGCGGACAACCCGCGCGTGTGCGGGGCCAGTGAAATGGTCCTCGCGCAGGCCGCGCTCCGCGCGGAAAGGCGCGAGGGCTGTCCTCATGCGGGGGACACCCCCTGGTGCTTGGGCCCTCTGGCCTCCCTGGCCTCCCTGGCCTCCCCCTCCCGGGCCCTCGCGCCCCCGGGTCTGCCGGGTTCACGGTGCCCCGTCACGGTGCGTTCCGGGCCATGACCGACATCCCGATCCACGCTCCCAGACCCGGCGCCGCAGCCCCGCCCCTACGGCGGGCAACCCCTGGTGTGCGTCACCGGTGAAATGGTCCTGGCGAAGGGACCCGCTCCCGTGCGGATGGCCGCGAGGGTTGTTCACGTGCGGAGGGCACCCCCGCACCCACGGGGCCTGCCCGTTTCGCGCCCCTGCCCGGTCGATCGCCGTAAGACGGCGCCGGATTCGCCGCACCACATCCCGCCGTACCGGTGCCGGCGCACAGACTCCTCGGAGGACGACGAGGACGGGACCGTACGGCGGGACGTGCAGCCGAGTCGGGGAGCTTGGACGAGACCGGTGGGAGTGGATCGGCCGGTGGGGATGAATCGGGCCGGTGGGTGTGGACTGGGCCGGTGAGCGTGGACCAGGGCTGACGGGCATGGATCGGACTGGCGGGCTGGATTGGGTCGGCAGGCATGGATTGGGCCGCTGGGTGTGGACTGGACCAGTGGGGTGTGGACCGGGCTGGTAGGTGTAGACCGGGCTGGTGGGCATGGATCGGACCGGTGGGTGTGGACCGGACCAGCGGGTGTGGACCGGACCAGCGGGTGTGGACCGGACCAGCGGGTGTGGGCGAGATCGGCGGGCGGGATCGGACTGGTGGGCGTGGGCGAGATCGGCGGGCGTGGGCCGGAACGTGGTGAGGTGGGGGACTGTGGGGGCGGCACTAGGGTGGTCGCGTTCTCGTGGTTTTCGGGAGGGGCTTCGATGGGTGGCGGGCTTCCGGAATATGTCTGTGGTTGTGGGCGGTCGTATTCGCCTACGGCGGACCGTTGGCGGTGTGACTGTGGTGGGTTGCTCGACCTTGCTTCCTTTTCGATGAAATTCGACCCGAGGGCGGGGGAGGACACGCTGTGGCGGTATGCCGACGCGCTCGCCGTGCCGGACCTGGGGCTCACGCTCGGGGAGGGCAGGACGCCGCTGATCCGGGCGTCGGCGGAGGGGGAGGACGGGCTGCTGCTCAAGGTGGAGTACGCCTCTCCGACCGGTTCGTTCAAGGACCGGGGAGCGGTGACGCTGATCACGCTGGCCCGGCTGCTGGGCGCCGAGCGGGTGGTGGCCGACAGCAGCGGTAACGCGGGAACGGCGATGGCGGCGTACGCGGCCAGAGCGGGCCTGCGGGCCGAGATCTTCGTGCCGGGGGGCACCAGCGGGAAGAAGCTGGAGCAGATCCTGGGCCACGGCGCCGAGGTCGTGGTGGTCGAGGGCTCCCGCGAGGACACCGCCGAAGCCGCCGCCGCCCGGGTCAAGGAGACCGGCGCCTTCTACGCCAGCCACGTGTACAACCCGTTCTTCCACGACGGCGTCAAAACTTACGCCCTGGAGATCTTCGAACGGCTGGGCGCCGCCCCGGCCACCCTGGTCCTGCCCGCAGGCAACGGCACCCTTGTCATCGGCGCCCACCTAGGCTTCACCGCCCTGCGCGAGGCCGGCCTGGTGGACAGGATCCCCCGCATCGTGGCGGTGCAGGCCGAGCGCTGCGCCCCGGTCGCGGCGGCGTACGCGTCCGGAGCGACCGAGGTCCCCCCGATCCGCCCGGGCCCCACCGCCGCCGAGGGCATAGCCATCGCGGCCCCCGCCCGCGGCCCCCGCATGCTGGAGATCGTCCGCGAGACCGGCGGCATGGTCATCACCGTCTCGGAGGACGAGATCGCCGCCGCCCACGCCACCCTGGCCGCCCGCGGCCTGTGGGTGGAACCCACCGGCGCCGTCGCCTACGCCGCCGCCCGCCGCCCCATGCCCGGCACCGCCCCCGGCGAGATCGTCGTGGCCCCCCTCTGCGGCTCCGGCCTCAAAGCCTCCCTGTAGCGGGCCCGCCGCACGCCCCAGCTCGGCGACGAGACCCGAAGCTCCGGCGCGGAGCCGAATCGGGGCACCGGCAGGGCAGGGTCCGGAAGGCGTCGCCGGGAGCACGGTGAGCCCGGCAGGCCCCAGGCGGGGGCGTGGGAGGTGTTCCCGCGCATGAGAACAGCCCTCGCGGCCTCCCGCGCGAAGCGCGCCCCTCCCGCGAGGACCATTTCACCGGCCCCGCACACGCGCCAGGTTGTCCGCCGTAAGGTGGCGCGGCCGGAGTCCCGTCGCCTCGTCGGGATTGACTTACCCGGCGGCGGGTCGGCGGAAGGTTGGACGGCGAACACGGCGCCGTCCTACGGCGGGACACCGGCCCGACGGAACACGTCGAGGTGGAGCACCATGAGCCCGGCAGGCCCCGGGGGCTGGGGTGTCCCGCGCACAAGCAGAGCCCTCGCGCCTTTCCGCGCGGAGCGCGGCCTGCGTGAGGACCATTTCACCGGCCCCGTACACGTGCCGGGTTGTCCGCCGTGAGGCGCCGCCGCCGGAGTCCCGTCGCCTCGTCGGGATTGACTTACCCGGCGGCGGGTCGGCGGAAGGTTGGACGGCGAACACGGCGCCGTCCTACGGCGGGACACCGGCCCGACGGAACACGTCGAGGTGGAGCACCATGAGCCCGGCAGGCCCCGGGGGCTGGGGTGTCCCGCGCACAAGCAGAGCCCTCGCGCCTTTCCGCGCGGAGCGCGGCCTGCGTGAGGACCATTTCACCGGCCCCGTACACGTGCCGGGTTGTCCGCCGTGAGGCGCCGCCGCCGGAGTCCCGTCGCCTCGTCGGGATTGACTTACCCGGCGGCGGGACGGCGGGAGGTTGGGCGGCGAATACGGCGCCGTCGTACGGCGGGAGACTGGCCGACGGGACGCGTCGCGGTGGAGCACAATGAGCCCGGCAGGACCCGGGGGCGCGGGTGTCCCCCGCACAGGCACAGCTCTTGCCCCTTTTCGCGCGGAGCGCGGCTCCGAGAGGACCATTTCACCGGCGCCGCGCACGCCACGGGTTGTCCGCCGTACGGCGGCGCCGGATTCGCCGTATCACGACCCGCCGTGCCGGCGCCGAGGAAGTCAGTCGACGGGGCGGGTGGGAGGTGGGGTGGTCGCTTGGGGGTGTCTTTTGGTGGGGGTGGATGTTCGTTTCGGGGAGGGGTCGGTGGCGGGGGGGTCGCCCGTGCCCCTATGGGGCTCGGCTACCCTCGTGCCCGGGGGAGCAACGGACCCGGGCCTCGTGGCAGGCTTGGGGGAGCGAGCGCGACCGTCAGCACAGGAACGAGGTCGAGGTGCAGGGTTGGCACGGACTCGACGACGTGCCCGGGGACTGGGGCAGGTCCGTCGTCACGATCGGGGTGTTCGACGGTGTGCACCGCGGTCACCAGCGCATGGTGGAGCGCGCCGTTTCCATGGCGCACCGTCTCGGAGTGCCCTCGGTGGTGATCACCTTCGACCCGCATCCGGACGAGGTGGTCCGGCCGGGCACGCATCCGCCGAGGCTGACCACGGCCAGGCACCGCACCGAGCTTCTCGGCGCGCTCGGCGTGGACGCGGTCTGCGTGCTGCCGTTCACGCTGGAGTTCTCCCACATGACCCCGGACGAGTTCGTCCAGGCGGTCCTGGTGGACCGGCTGCACGCCGCGGGCGTCGTGGTGGGGGAGAACTTCCGCTTCGGCCACAAGGCCGCGGGCAACGTCGAGACGCTGCGCGAGCTCGGCGAGAAGTACGACTTCGTGGCCGAGGGCGTGCCCCTGGTCAGCAACGGCGAGGCGATCTCCTCCAGCCTGGTCCGTGAGCTGCTCGGCTCCGGTGACGTCGCCGGGGCGGCCGAGGCGCTCGGCCGGCCACACCGGGTGGAAGGCGTGGTGGTGCGCGGTCACCAGCGCGGCCGGGCCCTCCTCGGGTACCCCACGGCCAACGTCGAGTCGCCCACGTTCAGCGCCATCCCCGCCGACGGCGTCTACGCCGGGTGGCTGGAGTGCACGCAGTCCCCCTCGCCCTACGAGGGGGAGCGGTGGCCGGCGGCGATCTCCATCGGCACCAACCCGACCTTCGCCGGCGTCGAGCGCACCGTCGAGGCCTACGCCCTGGACCGCGACGATCTCGACCTGTACGGCGTCCATGTCGTGGTCGACTTCAGCGTGCGCCTGCGCGACACGGTGAAGTTCGACTCCATCGACGCGCTGATCGAGCAGATGCACCGCGACGTGGCCGAGGCGCGCCGCCTCACCGGCGGCTCCGCCTGATCACGGCGAGCGCGAAGCCCTCCCCGGCGGTGGTAGCCTGACGTGTCGGCCCGGTTTCGGCGCGCTGCGCGCTGCCCACCGGCCGGTCACGGCGACTGTAGGCACACACGGTCGTTCGTACGCACCGAGAAATCCGTCCACGTGTGTCCGTAGACAGTAGAAGGAGAGCCGTGTCGCTCGACACCGCCGCCAAGAAGCAGATCATCTCCGAGTACGGCACCGGCGATGGGGACACCGGGTCCCCCGAGGTGCAGGTAGCCCTGCTGAGCAAGCGCATCAGCGAGCTCACCGAGCACCTCAAGACCCACAAGCACGACCACCACAGCCGCCGCGGGCTGCTGCTGCTGGTCGGCCGCCGTCGCCGTCTGCTCAAGTACCTCATGAGCAAGGACATCGAGCGCTACCGCAGCCTCATCGAGCGCCTCGGCCTGCGCCGATAACACACGGCCGATAATGTGAGAGGGAGTGGCCACTCGCCACTCCCTCCCATATCAGGGCAGAGGCCTCCCCGATACGGGCGGGCGGGGGTCGGCGCGTCGCGACGCGTCCGGGCCCGCCGGTGAGCAGACTGGCCTACCAAGACAGACAACTGAACAGCCGAGCAAGTGCCCCGCGTCCGCACAGCACAACTAGCGTCCCCGTGACGCCTGCGGGCCGGTCCTCGGTAGTGGCTTCCGGATGTCGACGGCGTGCGCCGTACAGCCCGGGTGCTTCGATCGAAGACCGGCGCTGCACATGACGGGGAACCGGCCATGGAGCCGGGCACCGACCGGCCGAGCGCGGCGAGTCACGCCGCCCGGCCCGCCGAGTGCCCCAGCGAGTGCGAACAAGCGCACGGACGCGGGCGACCGACCCAAAGAGGAGGTCCCCCGTGGAGGGTGTCCACAGTACAGAGGCCGTGATCGACAACGGTTCCTTCGGCACGCGTACCATCCGGTTCGAGACCGGGCGGCTCGCGCGCCAGGCGGCAGGCAGCGCCGTCGTCTTCCTTGACGACGAGACCATGGTCCTGTCCGCCACCACCGCGTCCAAGCATCCCAAGGAAAGCCTGGACTTCTTCCCGCTCACCGTGGACGTCGAGGAGCGGATGTACGCCGCGGGCCGCATCCCCGGCTCGTTCTTCCGCCGTGAGGGCAGGCCCTCCGAGGACGCCATCCTCACCTGCCGCCTGATCGACCGCCCGCTGCGCCCGTCCTTCGTGAAGGGCCTGCGCAACGAGGTCCAGGTCGTGGCCACCATCATGGCGCTGCACTCCGACCACCTGTACGACGTGGTGGCGATCAACGCCGCCAGCCTGTCGACGCAGCTGGCCGGGCTGCCGTTCTCCGGCCCGATCGGCGGCGTGCGCGTCGCGTTGATCAGCGGCCAGTGGGTGGCGTTCCCGACGCACAGCGAGCTGGAGGGCGCGACCTTCGACATGGTCGTCGCCGGCCGGGTGCTGGACGACGGCGACGTCGCGATCATGATGGTCGAGGCGGAGTCCACCCGTGACACGCTGAAGCTGGTCGCCGACGGCGCGGTCGCGCCCACCGAGGAGACCGTGGCCGAGGGTCTTGAGGCCGCCAAGCCGTTCATCAAGGTCCTGGTCGAGGCGCAGAACAAGATCGCTAAGGTCGCCTCCAAGGAGACCGCGCAGTTCCCGATCTTCCTGGACTACCAGGAGGACGCCTACGACGCCGTCGCCGGCGCCGTCAAGAGCGAGCTCGCCTCCGCCCTCACCATCGCGGGCAAGAAGGAGCGCGAGACCGAGCTGGACCGCCTCAAGGCCCTGGCCCTGGAGAAGGTCGGCCCGGACTTCGAGGGCCGCGAGAAGGAGATCTCCGCCGCGTTCCGCTCGCTCACCAAGCGGCTCATGCGCGAGCGCGTGATCAGCGAGGGCGTCCGCATCGACGGCCGTGGCACCAAGGACATCCGGCAGCTCAGCGCCGAGGTCCACGTGGTGCCGCGGGTGCACGGGTCGGCCCTGTTCGAGCGCGGCGAGACCCAGATCCTGGGCATCACCACGCTCAACATGCTCCGCATGGAGCAGATGATCGACACGCTGAACCCCGAGCGCACCAAGCGCTACATGCACAACTACAACTTCCCGCCCTACTCCACCGGTGAGACCGGCCGCGTGGGCTCGCCCAAGCGCCGCGAGATCGGCCACGGCGCGCTCGCCGAGCGGGCGCTGACCCCGGTGCTGCCGAGCCGCGAGGAGTTCCCGTACGCCATCCGCCAGGTGTCGGAGGCGCTCGGGTCCAACGGCTCGACCAGCATGGGTTCGGTCTGCGCCTCCACCATGGCGCTGCTGGACGCCGGCGTGCCGCTCAAGGAGATGGTCGCGGGCATCGCGATGGGCCTGATCGGCGAGGGCGACCAGTTCGTCACGCTGACCGACATCCTCGGTGCCGAGGACGCCATGGGCGACATGGACTTCAAGGTCGCCGGCACCCGTGACGTCATCACGGCCCTCCAGCTCGACACCAAGCTCGACGGCATCCCCGCGACGGTGCTCGCCGCGGCGCTGAAGCAGGCCAAGGCCGCCCGCCTCGCCATCCTGGACGTGATGCGCGAGGCGATCGACTCCCCGGCGGAGATGAACCCCACCGCGCCGCGGATCATCACGATCAAGGTGCCGGTAGACAAGATCGGCGAGGTCATCGGCCCGAAGGGCAAGATGATCAACCAGATCCAGGACGACACCGGCGCCGAGATCACCATCGAGGACGACGGCACGATCTACATCGGCGCGACCGACGGCCCGTCCGCCGAGGCGGCGCGCAGCACGATCAACTCGATCGCCAACCCGCACATGCCGGAGATCGGCGAGCGCTACCTCGGCACGGTCGTCAAGATCGCGGCCTTCGGCGCGTTCGTCAGCCTGCTCCCCGGCAAGGACGGCCTGCTGCACGTCTCGCAGATCCGCAAGCTGCACGGCGGCAAGCGCATCGAGAACGTCGAGGACGTCATGAACGTCGGCGACAAGGTCCAGGTCGAGATCGCCGAGATCGACGCCCGGGGCAAGCTGTCCCTGGTGCCGGTCGAGGTCATCGAGAAGGAGGGCGCGGCCAAGGCCGAGTCCGGTCCCGACGACGACGGACGCGGCGACGACGAGCCCCGCGAGGAGCGCGCCGAGCGTGGCGACCGCGGCGGGGACCGGGGCGACCGCGGCGACCGCCCGCGCCGCACCCGCACCCGTGGCGGACGGGACGACCGCAACTCGTGACGACCACGACATTGCACCCCGGTAAGGACGGTGCGGGCGTCGTACGCCGCACCGTCCTGCCCGGCGGCCTTCGCGTGGTGACCGAGACCATGCCGACCGTGCGTTCCGTCGCGGTCGGCATGTGGGTCGGCATCGGCTCGCGGGACGAGGCCTCCGAGCACATGGGGGCCACCCACTTCCTGGAACACCTGCTGTTCAAGGGCACTCCCACGCGGGACGCGCTGGAGATCTCCGCGGCCATCGAGGGCATCGGCGGCGAGATCAACGCCTTCACCGCCAAGGAGTACACCTGCTACTACGCGCGGGTGCTCGACGAGGACCTCCCGCTGGCCATCGACGTGCTGTCCGACGTGGTGACCTCCTCGCTGGTCACCGCCGAGGACGTCGAGTCCGAGCGCGGCGTGATCCTCGAAGAGATCGCCATGCACGACGACGACCCTTCCGACGTCGTGCACGAGCAGTTCTCCGCCGAGCTGTACGG
This sequence comes from Sphaerisporangium aureirubrum, assembly GCF_042658925.1. Lineage (NCBI taxonomy): Bacteria > Bacillati > Actinomycetota > Actinomycetes > Streptosporangiales > Streptosporangiaceae > Sphaerisporangium > Sphaerisporangium aureirubrum. The sequence continues at coordinate 7,178 of NZ_JBHSRF010000125.1, read as the reverse complement.
CGACGCGGCGCTCGGGCGGCCCATCCTCGGCTCGGTCGAGTCGATCCAGGCGCTGTCCCGTGACCGCATCGCCGAGTACTACCAGAGCTACTACCTGCCGCCGTACACCGTGGTGTCGGTGTGCGGGAACATCTCCCACGAGCGGGTCGTCGAGCTGGTGGCGACGGCCTACGAGCGGGCGGGCGCCCTCGGCGGCCCGGCCGTGCCGCAGCCGCCGCGGCTGACCGGTCCCGGCGCGGCGCCGCGTTCCGGCGTGCGCGTGGTGGACCGGCCGACCGAGCAGGCCAACCTCGTGCTCGGCACCACCGGCCTGTCCCGCACCGACGACCGGCGCTTCGCCCTCGGGGTGCTGAACGCCGCGCTCGGCGGGGGCATGTCGTCCCGGCTGTTCCAGGAGATCCGCGAGAAGCGGGGCCTGGCGTACTCGGCGTACAGCTACACCGCGCAGTACGCCGACACCGGGCAGTTCGGCGTGTACGTCGGCTGCCTGCCCGGCAAGATCGACGACGTGCTCAAGATCTGCCGCGAGGAGCTGAGCCGCGTCGTCGCCGACCGTCTCACCGACGAGGAGATCGCGCGCGGCAAGGGCCAGATGCGCGGCGGCCTGGTGCTCGGCCTGGAGGACACCGGTTCGCGCATGTCACGCATCGGCAAGAGCGAGCTGGTGTACGACACGCTCATGTCGGTGGACGAGGTCCTGGCGCGCATCGACGCGGTCACCCCCGAGGAGATCGACGCCGTGGCCCGGGAGATCCTCGTCCAGCCGATGAGCCTCGCCGTGATCGGCCCGTACGCCGACAAGGACTTCTCCTCGCACATCGCCTGACCCATCTCCGGCACCCGCTGGCGCCCGGCCGGGCCTGGTCCTCGACCACCCCGCCGGGCGCTACGCTTGGGGCGTGATCAGGGTCGGAGTACTGGGCGCCAAGGGGCGCGTGGGTGTCGAGGTGTGCAAGGCCGTCCACGCCGCCGAGGACATGGAGCTGGCGGCGGCGGTCGACGCCGGCGACGACATCGAGACGCTGTCCGCGGCCGAGGTGGTGGTCGACTTCACCCACCCCGGCGTCGTCATGGACAACCTCAAGTGGTGCATCGAGCACGGCGTGCACCCTGTGGTCGGCACCACCGGCTTCGACGCGGCGCGCCTGACGACCGTGCGCGGCTGGCTGGCGGACAACCCCGGGGTGAACGCCCTGATCGCCCCGAACTTCGGCATCGCCGCCGTCCTGATGATGCACTTCGCCCAGCAGGCGGCCCGCTACTTCGACTCCGTCGAGATCATCGAGCTGCACCACCCCAACAAGGCCGACGCCCCCTCCGGCACGGCCCGCCGCACCGCCGAGCTGGTCGCCGAGTCCCGCCGCAAGGCCGGCCTCGGCCCCATGCCCGACGCCACCACCACCGAGCTCCCCGGCGCCCGCGGCGCCGACGTCGAGGGTGTGCGCGTCCACGGCGTGCGCCTCAGTGGCCTGATCGCCCACCAGGAGGTCCTGCTGGGCATGGACGGCGAGACCCTCACCATCCGTCACGACACCATGAACCGCTCGTCGTTCACCCCCGGTGTCCTGCTGGCCGTCCGCCGCGTGCGCGACCTTCCCGGCCTCACCGTCGGCCTGGACCACCTGCTCGATCTCTGACGCCTCGGGTCACAGTGCCAGGCCGACCGCCAGCAGCAGGCCGAAGACCAGCTGGATGCGGCCGGTCTGGCGCAGCGTCGTGACCAGGGGGAAGCCCGTGGCGCCGCCGCGCACCGCCTTCACGGGGGCGAAGGCCAGGGGGAGCGCCAGCAGGGCCAGGGCCGCGAACGGGCGGGCCGGGACGAGCGCCAGGGCCACCAGGAAGGGCAGCAGCAGGCAGGCGGTGTACAGCGCGCGGGTGCGGGTGTCGCCGAGGACGACGGCCAGTGTGCGCTTGCCCGCCGGGCCGTCGGTGGTGATGTCGCGCAGGTTGTTCACCACCAGCAGGGCGCAGGCCAGCAGCCCGACCGGGATCGCCGCCACCACCGGGAGCCACGGCAGGCGCTCCATCTGCACGTACGCCGTGCCCGCCACGGCCACCAGGCCGAAGAAGACGAACACCGAGATCTCGCCCAGCGCCCGGTAGCCATACGGCCGTGAGCCGCCGGTGTAGAACCACGCCGCCGCGATCGACAGCGCCCCCACGGCCAGCAGCCACCACGCCTTGGTCACCACGACCAGCACCAGCCCCGCGACCGCCGCCGCCAGGAAACACCCGAGGGCCGCCGTCAGCACCGCCCGGGGCGAGGCCACCCGCGACCCCACCAGGCGCAGCGGGCCGACCCGCGCCTCATCGGTGCCGCGTACTCCGTCGCTGTAGTCGTTGGCGTAGTTCACCCCGACCTGGAGCAGCAGCGCCACGGCCAGCGCGATGATCGCCCGCCACCAGACGCCGTCCCCGTACGAGACGGCCACGCCGGTCCCCACCGCCACCGGCACCACCGCCGCGGGCAGGGTCCTCGGCCGCGCCCCGGCGACCCACTGACCGGCTGTAGCCACGTTCATCCTCCAAGCCTCATCTCACCCCAAACCGCCCAGCAGGCTAACGGACGGGGCGCCGGGGCCCGCACCTGCGGGTGGGCTCAGCTGATGTCGGTGGTGAGCCGGATCATGCGGATGGGGCGGCCCATGTCGAGGACGCGCTCGGCCTCGTCGGGGGCCCAGCCCGCGGAGGCGAGGAAGCCCGGCATGGCGCCGTCCTCGGCGAAGACCCAGGTGACCACGGTGTCGAAGCCGTCCTCGCGCAGGTGGTCCACGGTGGCGTTGAGCAGGCGGCTGCCGTGGCCGCGCCGGGTGTGGCCGGGGTCGACGAGCAGGGTGAGCAGCTCGGCGGTGGTGCCGGCGTCCAGGTCGGGGTCCTCGGCCGGGGCGTGCGAGGCCAGGCCCACGACGTACTGGGCCTGCGCGCCCTGCGCTGGCTCCGGCAGGGGCGGGAGGTCCAGGTCGTCGCTAGGAAAGGCGCCCGAGCCCACATCCAGGGAACTCAGGGGGTCCAGGGTCTCTACGGCGACCAGGAGCCGGTGGCGGGGCGTCGGGGGCGTCACGACGGCCTCCTCCCACTGGCGCCGCCACAAGGCTTCGGCCGAGGGGCCGGTCATCTGCTCCAGGGGGCCTTCAGGGAGGAACCTGGCGAAGCGGGACTTCCAGGCTCGAATCTGGGTGGCGGTCACTGCCGGGACGTCCTCGCGTCGCGCGACACGCACCCCCACGTCTGCCATCTCGACGACCCCTTTTCTTTTCGGTCTGCCCTCCCCACCGTATCGGGATCCTCCGACGGAGACCGCCGCCTGGTCGGGGAAAGGCTCACAGGGTAGGGCGCGTGCTCTGGCCGCCTGGTCCGCGAAGGGGTCACGAGGGAGGCGCGTGCTCTGGCTGCCTACGGGAAAGCGTCACGGGGTAGGGCGCGTGCTCCGGCTGCCTTATCCGCCAAAGGGTCAACGAGGGAGGCGTGTGCTCCGGCTGCCTGGCCCGGGAAAGGGTCACGAGGGAGGCGTGTGCTCCGGCTGCCTGGCCCGGGAAAGGGTCACGAGGGAGGCGTGTGCTCTGGCCGCCTGGCCCGGGAAAGGGTCACGAGGGAGGCGTGTGCTCTGGCCGCCTGGCCCGGGAAGGCGTCACGGGGTAGGGCGCGCGCTCCGGCAGCCTGGTCCGGAAAGCGTCACGGGGAAGGCGCGTGCTCTGGCCGCCTGGTCCGCGAAGGGGTCACGGGAGGGCGCGAGCTGTGGCTGCCTGGTCCGCGAAGGCGTCACGAGTGGGCATGAGGGTCGGTCGTCTGGTCTGGGAAAGCGTCATGGGTGGGGCACGGGGGCCGGGCGCCGCCTCGCGCGGTAGGCGCGGGTTTTGGTGCGGTTGCCGCATACGCGCATCGAGCACCACGACCGCGACCGGTTCTTGGACAGGTCGATGAACGCCCACTGGCAGGTGTGCTCGGCGCAGACCTTCAGCCGGTCCCACATCCCGTCCGCACGCGCCCCAAGCACGGCCACCGCGATCAGCCCGAGCCCCCGCCGGACCCCTTCCCCGACCGGCTCGGCCCCCGGCACCCCGCCCACCACCGTGACCCGCAACGGCAACGCCGCCAGCGCCCCCTCCAGCCCGGCCGCGTGGTCCCCATCCCCGCCCTCGGCGGCCCCGTCGCCGGCCGAGGGTCCCAGGACGGCGCGCAGCCCCTCGCGGAGGCTCACGGCGAGGGCCCAGTCGTCGTCCCCGGCACGGTCGCCGCCGGAGATGAGGCCGCGCTCGCGCAGCCACACGGCGAGCTCGGCGGGGGAGGCCAGGTCGTCTGCGCCGACCCCGACGACGTAGGTGTTCACGAAGTCACGGAGCAGTACGGCCGGCTCGTCCATGCCCTCACTGTAGGACAGGCCACGGACCCGCCCACCGCCCCTGTGGACAACGCGAACACCGGCGGCCGACGCCGGAGCACCGCGTATTCACCGAGACGGCCCCCGGTGCAGGGCGTGGTCACTGGCATCGGCGCCCCGTGCAGGGCGTGGTCGCTGGTGTCGGCGCCCGGTGTAGGACGGGTGGCCCGGCGTGCGGCGTGGGGACGACGGTGGGCGGCCCGTGCGGCCTGGGCAACGGGGACGGTTCCCGTGTGCGGGGTGGCCACCGGGGTGGCGCGCGGTGTGCGGCGTGGGGACGACGGTGGAGGGCCCGTGCGGCGTGGGGATAACGGTGGGCCCGTGTGCTGTGGGGTGACGGGGGCGGTTCTCCGTGTGGCGTGGTCGCCGGGGTTGGCGCTTGGCGTGGGACAACGGTGGGCGGCCGGTCTGCGTGTGGGCAATGGTGGGCGGTCTATGTGGCTGTGGGCAACGGAGGGTGGTGCCTGGGGGCGGTGGGTCAGTGGGCGGTGGCTGGTGGGGAGGTGGTGCGGTGGTAGGCGGTGGCGAGGCGGCGGACGCCTTCGGTTAGTTCGCCGGTGTGGGCGGTGGCGGTGTGGGTGAGCCTTAGGTGCGGGGCGGGGGGCTCGGCGGGGTGGTACATGGCGCCGGGGCTGACCAGGACGCCCGCTCGCTGGGCGCTCTCCACCAGGGCCGTCTCGTCGGTGTCGCCGGGCAGGCGTACCCACAGGTGCAGCCCGCCGGCGGGGAGGAGACGCACCTGGCCCTCCGGCAGGTGGTGCGCCAGGGCGGCGGCCAGCGCGTCGCGGCGCGGGGTCAGCTCCGCCGTGACGGACGCCCGGTGGCGCCGCCAGGCGGGGGAGGTGAGGAACTCCAGCGCGGTCTCCTGGAGGGGGCGGGGGACGAAGAACGACTCCACGAGCTGCGCGGCCCGCAGCCGCCGCGCGGCCGGGCCCCGGGCGGTCACCCCGGCCACCCGCATGCTCGGCGCGGTGACCTTGCTCAGTGAGTTGACGTGCACGACGGTGCCGTGCGCGTCCCGGGAGATCAGGGACGGCGGCGTGGCGCCCGCGGTGAGGTAGCGGGCGTAGTCGTCCTCGATGACGAACGCGCCCGCCGCGCGGGCCACGGCGAGCACCTGTTCGCGGCGCGCGGGGGGCAGCGTCGCGCCCGTGGGGTTGTGCAGGGTCGGCTGGCAGTAGAACACCCGTGCCCCGGTGACCGCGAACGCCTCCGCCAGCAGGTCGGGCCGCACCCCTTGCTCGTCCACCGGCACCGCCACGGCCCGCAGCCCCGCCGCGCGTGCCGCCGCGAGCGCCCCAGGGTATGTCGGCGTCTCCACCAGCATCGGCTTGCCCGGCCCCGCCAGGGCCCGGAAGGCGTGCGACAGCGCCGACTGCCCGCCGCTCACGACCAGCACGTCCGCCTGCGTGACGTCGCCGCCCGCCTCGGCGGCGAACCAACGCCGCAGCTCGGCCAGGCCGCCGAGCGGCGGGAGCGCCCAGGCGTCCGGCCGCCGCACCGCTCTCGCGGCCGCGCTCCCGAGCGCCTTCTCCGGCCGCAGGACCGGGTGGAGGTAGCCTCCGGTCAGCGCGATCACGCCCTCCGGCGGCGGGCTGAGCAGCGCCGCCACCTCGGAGTCGTCCACGGAACGGTCCTCCAGCGCGACCGTCTGCCAGGAGAAGTCGGCGGCGTCCACCGCCGGCGCCGCCGGGACCGCGGTGACGAACGCCCCGCTCCCCGGCCTGGTGACGATCCGCCCCTCGGCGGTCAGCGCCGCGAGCGCCCGCGACACGGTCACGGGACTGACCCCGTGCCGCCGCGTCAGCTCCCTGGTCGACGGCAGCCTCCCGCCCGCCCCGAGCCGCACGGCCTCCTCCCGGAGGATCGCGGCGACCCGGGCGATACTGCTATCGTCGTTCATGAGAGACAACGATAGCGCTATCGCCCAATTCGGGATATCGGTTCCCCGCCTCCCCCGGGAGGACACGGAGACCCCAGCCCCGCCCGGCGATCACGCGACCCCGCCACCGGCTCCGGCGGACAGGCCGCCGTCACCCCCTTCCGAGACGCCGGCCAACGGCCCCTCCACCTACCCTCCGCCGAGGTCACACCCCGTCCCGGCGGCGCCGCAACCGGGAACACCGGCCGGCGACTCCTCCGCCCACGCCATGCCGGCGGGGACGTGTTCCACCCTGGAGGACGTATCCCGGCCCGGGGCGACGGTCGTGGCTGCCGCGCCGGAAGGACGTTCCGCCGCGGCGGTGATATCCACTGCGGGGGTACCGGCCAATGGTGCCGTGCAGGAAGGGCGTTTCGCTCCGGCGGTGACGTCTACTGCGGAGGCGTCGGCCGGTGGCGCCGTGCCGGGAGATCACGTCGTTCCGGCGGTGGTATCTACTGCGGGGGTGTCGGCCGGTGGCGCCGTGCCGGGAGATCATGTCGTTCCGGCGGTGGTATCTACTGCGGGGGTGTCGGCCGATGGTGCCGTGCCGGGAGGACGTTCCGCCCCGGCCGGGACGTGGTCCAGCCTGGAGGACGGGTCCCGGCCCGAGGTGGCGGTCGTGAATGCCGCACCGGGAGGACGTTCCGTCCCGGCGGTGGTATCCACTGCGGGGGTATCGGCCGATGGTGCTGTGCCGGAAGGGCGTTTCGCTCTGGCGGTGGTGTCTTCTGCGGAGGCGCCGGCCGATGGTGCTGTGTCGGGAGATCGCTTTGTCCGGGCGGGGAGATTTCCTGTGGAGGGGTCGGCCGGTGGGGCTGTGTCGGGAGGAGGTTTTGTCTCGGGGGTGACAGCTCCTGTGGGGGTTTCGGTTGGTGG
>NZ_JBHSRF010000124.1:0-16484 GCF_042658925.1 Sphaerisporangium aureirubrum | reverse complement strand
CACCCCACCACCACACAACCCCCACCCCCCCCGCGGCACCTCTCCGCGCATGCGCAACCCACGACAGCGGAAACGGCCACTCCCACGTCGGTGAGCGCTATGGCGGGGAGGAGATGAAGCCCCATGCGCGCCGGGGTGAAGCGGCCCACCCTTGACGTCTCCCGAGCATGGCCATCACCGCCCACCCACCCGCGAGACCTCCCTCCAGGTATGCGCAACCCCCTCGACGGCCCGGCCACTCCCCCGTAGTGAGCGCTATGGCCGGAAGGACATGAAACCCATGCGCGCCGAGGTGAAGCGGCCCACCCCTTGACGTCTGCCGAGCATGGCCATCACCGCCCACCCACCCGCGAGACCTCCCTCCGGGTATGCGCAACCCCTCGACGGCAGGCTCGGCCACTCCCCCGTAGTGAGCGCTATGGCCAGGAGGAGATGAAACCCATGCGCGCCGGGGTGAAGTGGCCCACCCCTTGGCGTCTCCCGAGCATGGCCATCACCGCCCACCCACCCCCACCACAGAGGGGTGCCCCACGCGCACGCCACACCCCACCATCACGCAAGCCCCACCCCCACCTTCACGGCGGTGCCCACGCGCGCACTACACCCACACCCACGCAAACCCCCACACCCACCACCACACGGGGTGCCCCACCCGCACGCCACACCCACACCCCACCACCACAGCGGTCCCCCACCCACACAGCACGGCCACACCCCACCACCACCCAAACCCCCACACCCACCACCACAGCGGTTCCCCACCCACACGCCACACCCACACCCCACCACCACGCAAACCGGTGACGTCCCGCCAGGTGGTGTGATTTCCGTGGCCGTGATCATGAACGCGCCGCCCTAGGCGCCAGGTGGCGGGCCATCGACACCCTTCACGAAGATCCCCAGGAGTTACACCACTTCAGGGGACGTCACCCGCAAACCCCGCACCCACCACCACAGCGGTGCCCCACCCACACAGCACGCCCACACCACGGGAACCCCCACACCCACCGTCACGGGTGTCGCTCATGCGCGGACGGAGGTCTCGCGGGGTGGGTGGGCTGTGATGGCCAAGCTCGTGAACGACAACGGGTGGGCCAATATCGCCCAACACGACCAGGGGTTCAGGTCATTCACGCTCAAGGCAACTGCCGTCCCCGGCCACTCATGCACGTGGAACCGACGGCCGGGAAGGCACGGACGCCGGGTCGATCGCCGTAAGACGGCAGACGGCGCCGAATTCGCCGTACGACTTCCCGCCGCGCCGGCGCCGGTTAAGCGACCCCTCCACGGAGACGGGGCGGGTGCGGGCACCGGCGCGACTGGTTCGAACGACTTCTCCTTGGAGCGGGGCGGGTGTCCGCGTGGCCGGGTGTGAGATCGGCGGGCATCGCTTGACTCCTTGACCGAGCGCTTTCTACGGTGGGACTGGAGACTGGAAAGCGCTTTCCGTCGGTTAGGGGGCCGCATGTCCGTCGTCGGGGTTGTGATGAACGGGGTCACCGGGCGCATGGGGTATCGGCAGCATCTGTTGCGGTCGGTGCTCGCGATCAATGGGGACGGTGGGGTGCGGCTGTCCGGTGGGCGGCGGGTCATGTTGCGGCCCGTGCTGGTGGGGCGGGACGCGGGCAAGGTCGGGGAGCTGGCGGGGCGGCACGGGATCGAGGAGCACACCACCGACCTCGGGGCGGCGCTGGAGGACGAGCGCAACCTCGTCTACTTCGACGCGCAGGTGACCAGTGCGCGAGCCGCCGCCGTCCACCAGGCCATCGCGGCGGGCAAGCATGTGTACGTGGAGAAGCCCGTCGCGGGGACGCTGGACGACGCCCTCGCCCTGGCTAGGGCCGCCACAACCGCGGGGGTGCGCAACGGGGTCGTGCAGGACAAGTTGTTCCTGCCGGGGGTGCTCAAGCTGCGGCGGCTGGCCGACGCGGGCTTCTTCGGACGGGTGCTGTCGGTGCGCGGCGAGTTCGGCTACTGGGTGTTCGAGGGCGACTGGCAGAGCGCGCAGCGGCCGTCGTGGAACTATCGCGCGGCCGACGGCGGGGGCATCGTCCTGGACATGTTCCCGCACTGGCACTACGTGCTGGAGAACCTGTTCGGCAGGGTGGAGGCCGTCACGGCCCGCGCCGTCACCCATGTCGGCGAGCGGGTGGACGAGCGCGGCGAGCCCTACAAGGCCGACGCCGACGACGCCGCGTACGGCATCTTCGAGCTGGCGGGCGGCGTCGTCGCCCAGATCAACTCGTCCTGGGCCGTCCGGGTCCACCGCGACGAGCTGGTCGAGTTCCAGGTGGACGGCACCCACGGCAGCGCCGTGGCCGGCCTGCACACCTGCCGCTTCCAGCACCGCGCCGCCACCCCGCGCCCCGTCTGGGACCCCGAGGAGCCCACCCGGGTCCGCTTCCGCGACCAGTGGCAGGAGGTCCCCGACAACACCGTCTTCCCCAACGGCTTCCGAGCCCAGTGGGAACTGTTCCTGCGGCACGTCCTGGAGGACGCCCCGTTCCCCCACGACTTCGCCGCCGGGGCACGTGGCGTGCAGCTGGCCGAGCTCGGCCTGCTCTCCTCCGCCGAGGGCCGCCGCGTCCCCGTCCCCCGCCTGGACCTCCCCGCGCCGGACGGCGAGGGGTGACCGGATGAGGATCGAGCTGCCCGGCGGCCCGTACACGATGCGCGGCGCGCCGCCCCCGCCGCCGGGACCGGCGCCGACCGGGCGGGTGGCGTACGCCGCCGCGCACGTGGTGGCCGACCCCCTCGGCGACAACACCCCCGGTGCCCCGGCGGCCGTCGACTGGGACGCCACGCTGCGCTACCGCCGCCACCTGTGGTCGTACGGCCTGCGCGTGGCCGACGCGATGGACACCGCGCAGCGGGGCGCAGGCCTGGACTGGCCCGCCGCGCGCGAGCTGATCCGCCGCAGCGCCGACGCGGCGAGGGACCTCGGCGACCCCGCCGCTCTGGTGGCCTGCGGCGCCGGAACCGACCAGGCCCCGGCCGCCGCGACGCTGGCCGAGGTGGAGGCCGCCTACCTGGAGCAGATCGAGACCGTGCTGGAGTCCGGCGCGGGCGTGATCATCATGGCCAGCCGCGCGCTCGCCAGGATCGCCAGAGGGCCGGACGACTACCACGCCGTCTACGGCAAGCTGATCGCCCACGCCGGCCGCCCGGTCGTGCTGCACTGGCTGGGCGAGATGTTCGACCCGGCCCTGACCGGCTACTGGGGCGCCGGGGACGTCCCCGGCGCCACCGCCCACTTCCTCACCCTGGTCCGCGAGCACGCCCCCCGGGTGGAGGGCGTCAAGGTCTCCCTCCTGGACGAGGAGCACGAGACGCGGCTGCGCGCCGCCCTGCCCCCCGGCGTCCGCCTCTACACCGGCGACGACTTCAACTACCCCTCCCTGATAAAGGCGGGCTCGCACGCCCTCCTCGGCGTCTTCGACCCAATCGCCCCCCTCGCCGCCGCCGCCCTGCGCTCCCTGGACGCCGCCGAGCGAGCCGCCGACCCCGCCCCGCACCTCAGGACGTACGACGAGACCCTGGCCCCCACCGTCCCCCTGGCCCGCGCGCTCTTCCAGGCCCCGACCTACCACTACAAGACCGGCATCGTCTTCCTGTCCTGGCTCGCCGGGCACCAGGACGCCTTCACCATGGTCGGCGGCGCCCAGTCGTCCCGTTCCCTCCCCCACCTGGCCGGGCTGTTCCGCCTCGCCGACCAGGCGGGCCTGTTCCCGGACCGGGACCTGGCCGCGTACCGCATGCGCGCCCTGCTCGCCGTGCACGGGGCGGCCCGGTGAACCGGCTCTCGCTCAACCAGTGGACCACCCGGCGGTGGTCCCTGCCCGAGGCGGCCGACGGCTGCGCGCGGCACGGCCTCCAGGCCATCGGGGTGTGGCGCGAGCAGCTCGCCGAGTGCGGTCTCGCGGCGGGCGTCCGGGCGGTGAGGGCCGCCGGGCTGCGGGTCTCCTCCCTGTGCCGGGGCGGCTTCCTCACCGCGGGCGGCGCCCTGGACGACAACCGGCGCGCCATCGACGAGGCCGCCGAGCTGGACGCCGCCTGCCTGGTCCTGGTGGTCGGCGGCCTCCCCGGCGTCCCTCCCGGCGCCCCTCCTCCGGCGGCCTTCTCCCGCGACCTCCCCGGCGCCCGTGCCCGGGTCGCCGAGGCCCTCGCGGCGCTGGTGCCGTACGCCGCCGAGCGGGGCGTGCGACTGGCCCTGGAGCCCCTGCACCCGATGTACTGCGCCGACCGCGCGGTCCTGTCCACCCTGGGTCAGGCCCTGGACCTCGCCGGGCACCACCCCGCCGACCGGGTCGGCGTGGTCGTGGACGCCTTCCACGTCTGGTGGGATCCCGCCCTGCCCGCCCAGCTCACTCGGGCGGGCGCCTCGGGCCGCCTCGCCTCCTACCAGGTCTCCGACTGGCCCCAGCCCCTCCCGCCGGACGTCCTGCTCGGCCGCGCCATGATGGGCGACGGCGTGATCGACCTTCCCGCCCTCACCGCCGCCGTGCTCGCGGCGGGCTACACCGGCGACATCGAGGTCGAGATCTTCAACGCCGAGGTCTGGTCCGCCGACCCCGACGAGGTGCTCACCACCATGAAGCGCCGCTACCGGGAGATGCTCGCCGGGCAGGCCTAGGTGACCAGGTCGGGCGGGGCGGGCGCCAGGGCGGCGACGCTGGAGCGGAGGATGACCTTCCCGGGGACGAGCTCGACCCGGGCGGTGTCGCCGCTGGTGAGGGCCAGATCGAGCGCCATGGCGCCCATCTCGGCCAGGGGCAGGCGCACGGTGGTCAGCGGCGGCACGGTGTCGCGCAGCGGCGAGATGTCGTCGAAGCCCGCCAGCGAGAGGTCCTCGGGGACGCGCACGCCCCGCTCCCGGAAGGCCGCGAGCGCGCCCACGGCCATGACGTCGTTGACGGCGAAGACGCAGGTGGCGCCGGCGCCGAGGTCCAGGAGTTCGAGGGCGGTGGCGTGTCCGCCGTCGCGGTCGAAGCCGCCGTGCAGGACCAGCGGCGGCGGCAGGCCGAGGGCGGCCAGGGCGAGGGTGAAGCCCTCGGAGCGGTCGACGGCGGTGAGCAGGGCAGGCGGACCGGCCAGCACCGCGAACCGGCGGTGCCCCTGGGCGGCCAGGGCCCGCGCGAGCCGGTCGGCGCCGTCGCGGTTCATGGGCGCCACGGTGTCCACCCCGCCGAGGCTCTGGCCGATGAGCGCGACCCGGCCGCCGCTGGCGCGGTAGAAGTCCAGCTCGTCGGACAGCCGCCGGACCATCCGCTCGTCCGACACCCGGGAACCGGCGATCACCACGACCCTGGCGCGCTGGGCCCGCAGCGTGGCGATCTGGGCGATCTCGCGTTCGGGGTCGCGGAAGGTGGTGGTGAGGGTCACCACCATGCCGTGCAGGTCGGCCGAGCGGATCACGCCGTCGGCGATGGTGGCGAAGTAGTGGTCGGTGAGGTCCTGCACGACCAGGCCGACCACGTTGCTCGCCCCGCGGGCCAGGGTCTGCGCGGTCGCGTCGACGCGGTAGCCGAGCCGGTTGGCGGCCGACTCGACGCGGGCGCGCATGGCGGCGCCCACCTGGCGGGTGCTGCCGTTGAGCACCCGCGACGCCGTCGCCAGAGACACCCCGGCCTCCTTGGCGACGTCCTCGAGCGTGACCATGGTCGTCCTCCCGTGCCCACCGGGCTCCCCCTCCATTGTGCTGCCCGGCGACACGTGGCGTGACCTCGAGGTGTCAGCGGGTCCCCGCCCGCTCCTGCTCCGCCACCCGGCTGTGCCGCGCGCCGTACCCGAAATAGACGACGACGCCGAGCACCATCCACACCAGGAACCGCACCCACGTCTCCACCGGGAGGTTCAGCATGAGGTAGAAGCACGCCAGCATCGACAGGATCGGCACCAGCGGGACCAGCGGGGTGCGGAACGACCGCGGCAGCTCGGGCCGGGTGCGCCGCAGGATCATGACGCTGGCCGAGACCAGGACGAACGCGAACAACGTGCCGATGTTCACCAGCTCCGCCAGCGCCGACAGCGGGATGAGCCCGGCCAGCAGCGCGGTGACCGCGCCGATGATCAGTGTGATGCGGTACGGCGTGCCGAAGCGGGGGTGCACGGCGGCCAGCGAGCGGGGCAGCAGGTTGTCCCGGCTCATCGCGAAGAACACCCGGCTCTGCCCCAGCATGAGGATCATCACGACGGTGGTGAGCCCGGCCAGCGCGCCGATGCTGATGATGGTGGCCAGCCAGTCCTGCCCGACCGAGCGGAACGCCGTGGCCAGCGGCGCCTCGGTACTCAGCCGGTCGTACGGTTGCATGCCGACGACCACCAGCGACACCGCGACGTACAGCACGGTGCACAGGGTGAGCGAGGCGATGATGCCGATCGGCAGGTCACGCTGGGGGTTGCGGGTCTCCTCGGCGGCGGTGGCCACCACGTCGAACCCGATGAAGGCGAAGAACACGATGGCGGCGCCGACGAAGATCCCGAACACGCCGAACGCGACGGGCGTGACCCCGAACAGCACCTGGATGAGCGGCGCCTGCAGCCCGCCCACCTTCGGCGTGGGCTGCGCCGGGGGGATGAACGGGGTGTAGTTGGCCTTGGCCACGAAGAACAGGCCCGCGACGATGACCAGCAGGATCACCGCCACCTTGATCGTCACCACCACGAGGTTGACCCGGGCGGAGAGCTTGATCCCCGCCACCAGCACGGCGGTCAGCACGGCCACGACGACCACGGCGGGGACGTTGAACACCGCGTGCTCCCCCACCAGCGTGTCGGGAAGGTGCACCCCCATGGTCGCCAGCAGCTCGGCGAAGTACCCCGACCAGCCGACCGCGACCACCGCGGCCCCGAGGGCCATCTCCAGCATGAGGTCCCACCCGACGATCCAGGCGGGGAACTCCCCGATCGCCGCGTACGAGAACGTGTAGGCCGACCCCGCCACCGGCACCGCGGACGCGAACTCCGCGTAGCACAGCGCCGCCAGCGCGCACACCACGCCGGCCACCACGAACGACAGCGCCACCGCCGGACCGGAGGTCTCCTTGGCGACCTCGCCGGTGAGCACGAAGATGCCCGTCCCGACGATCACCCCGACCCCGAACACCGTGAGGTCCAGCGCGCTCAGGCTGCGCCGCAGCCGGTGCTCGGGGGCCTCGGTGTCCTCCAGCGAGGTCTCGACGGACTTGGTCCTGAAGATCCCCATACCTACACCTCACTCACACCGGCGATCCCACCCGCCTTCCCCTGGAATCCGCGCTCATGCGCGTGCGCCGGGAAGAGGGTGGGCGGGAAGCCGGGTCAGAGGGAGATCTGGGGGGTGGCGGGGTCCTTCAGGGCCTTGGTGAGGTCGGTGGCGAGGTGGTCGGGGGTGAGGCCGATCTCGGTGAGGATGGTGGCGCGCTTGGCGTGGGAGAGGAACCGCTGAGGGATGCCGTAGGTGCGGACCGGGGTGGGGACGCCCGCGTCGCGCAGCATGCGGGCCACGGCGTCGCCGACGCCGCCCACGCGGCCGCTGTCCTCGGCCACGGCCACGAGGTCGTGCTCGGCGGCGGCGGTCACCAGGGCGGCGTCGAGGGGCTTGACCCAGCGGGGGTCGACGACGGTGGCCTGGACGCCGCCCTGGGCCAGCAGCTCGGCGGCCTCCAGGCACACCGGGGCCATGGCCCCCGCGGCGACCAGCAGCACCCTGCCCGCCTGCGGCGTCCCGTCGGCGGGCTCGGCCTCCGAGGCCGGGTACAGGACGTCCATCGCGCCGAGGCGGCCGACGGCGGGGATGTCGGCGGGGATGGCGCCCTTGGGGAAGCGCACGACGGTGGGGGCGTCGGCGACCTGGACGGCCTCCCCGAGCAGCTCGCGCAGCCGCGTGGCGTCGCGGGGGGCCGCGACGGACAGGCCCGGGATCACCTGGAGGATCGACAGGTCCCACATGCCGTTGTGGCTGGCGCCGTCCTCGCCCGTGACGCCGGCGCGGTCCAGCACCACCGTGACGGGGAGGCGGTGGAGGGAGACGTCCATCAGGAGCTGGTCGAACGCGCGGTTGAGGAAGGTGGCGTAGATCGCGACCACGGGGTGCAGGCCGCCGAGCGCCAGGCCGGCCGCGCTGGTCATGGCGTGCTGCTCGGCGATGCCGACGTCGTAGGTGCGCTCGGGGAACGCCTCGGCGAACGTGGCGAGGCCGGTGGGGTGGAGCATGGCGGCGGTGATGGCCACGATGTCGGGGCGCTCGCCGCCGAGCCGCACCAGCTCCTGCCCGAAGACGTTGGTCCAGCCGTGCGGCTTGGGCCGCTCCTCCCCGGTGGCGGGGTCGAACGGCTGCGGCGAGTGGAAGCAGTCCTCGTCGTGGTTCTCGGCCGGGGTGTACCCGCTGCCCTTGGTGGTGAGCACGTGCACGATCACCGGGCCCCGGAAGTCGCGCGCCTTGGTCAGCGCGGCCTCCACCGCCTGCTCGTCGTGGCCGTCGATGGGCCCGACGTACTTCAGGCCGAGGTCCTCGAACATCACCTGGGGCGCGAGGACGTCCTTGATGCCCTTCTTCATGCCGTGCAGCGTCTCGTACAGCGGCGCGCCGACCACGGGCACCCGCCCGAGGTTGGTCTTGACGAACTCGAGCATGTGCTCGTAGTTCTGCGTCATGCGCAGCGAGGCCAGGTGGGAGGCCAGCCCGCCGATGGTCGGGGAGTAGGAACGGCCGTTGTCGTTGACCACGATGACGAGCGGCAGCTCGGGGTCCTTGGCGGACCCGGCGATGTTGTTCAGCGCCTCCCAGGCCATGCCGCCGGTCAGCGCGCCGTCGCCGATGACGGCGACCACCGTGCGGTCGTGCTCGCCGCGCAGTTTGTACGCCTTGGCGAGCCCGTCGGCGTACGACAGGGCGGTGGAGGCGTGGGAGTTCTCGATGACGTCGTGCGGGGACTCGGCCTGGCTCGGGTAGCCCGACAGGCCGCCCTCCTGGCGCAGTGTCGCGAAGTCTCCGGCCCGGCCGGTGAGGATCTTGTGGACGTACGCCTGGTGCCCGGTGTCCCACAGGATGCGGTCCCTCGGGGAGTCGAAGACCCGGTGCAGCGCGATGGTCAGCTCGACGACGCCGAGGTTCGGCCCGAGATGCCCGCCGGTCCGGGACGTGGTGGCAACCAGCAGCGCGCGGATCTCCGCGGCCAGCGCCGGCAGCTCTCCGACGGCCAGGCGCTTGAGATCTCCCGGCCCTTTCACCGTCTCCAGTAGATCGTCCCGCTCCTGCTCACCGGATCGCCGGCTCCGCTCGCTCACGGAATCATCTCCTCCGCCCGTTCGTCGACCAGCCTGAGTCTATTTGCCTTAGCGTCGCACCCCTGCGGGGCACTCGGTGTGCTTTGTGGCACAGCCCTGTCCGGTACTGGACCGGTCCCGGCGCGATCCGGGGGTAGATCTGGTTGTTTATTGGGTTTTACGGCACACGTCCGACTCGCGTACCCTCTCGGGACCATGGGCAAGTCCTCGGTCGTCCTTCTTCTCGCCATCGCGGCGTCTCTGCTGGCGGGTGGCACCGCCCACGCGGCTCCGGCCTCCTCTCCGGCCCTGCCCGCGTACCCCGTCAAGAACGCGAGCACGCTGACGCGGAACGCTCTGTACGCCACCGGGCGACTACCCGCCACCTCCTGCCCCGAGCACCCGGTGCGCGCGGGCTCGGCGGCCTCGGTGCGCTCCTACCTGCTACCGCTGGTCAAGTGCCTGGACGCCACCTGGAAGGCCCAGTTCGCCAAGGCGCGGCTGCCGTTCACCCCGCCGAAGGTGCGGTTCATCACCAGGCCGGAGAAGGCCTGCGGGGAGAAGTGGGGCAAGAACGTCCAGGCCATCTACTGCAACCCCACCAGGCAGATCGTCATGCTGCTCGACCGCGCCGTGGTCTCCTCCCCCGAGGACCTGTTCCTGATGGACGTGATCGCGCACGAGTACGGCCACCACGTGCAGAACGTCACCGGGATGTGGCGCGAGCTAGGGCGCCTGCCGAGCCGCGGCAAGGCCGAGTACTACGAGCAGACCCGCCGGCACGAGCTCCAGGCCGAATGCCTCGCCGGGGCGTTCATCGGCAGCGTCTGGCAGTCCCTGGACCGCACGGACGAGGACTGGGACGACCTGCTGGACATCGACCGCCGCAGCGGCGACGAGCAGTCCAAGGTCCGCGACCACGGCAAGGGCAGGAACATCGCCAACTGGCTGAACCGCGGCTACAAGGCCGCCGGGCCTTCGGCCTGCAACACCTGGATCGCGAGCTCCACGATGGTCGCCTGAGGGCCGCTCAGCCCCCGCCCGCCGGCAGCCCTCCGGCCTTCGCCACCATCGCGGCGGGCGCGGCGCCGGCCCGCGACAGCGTGTCCAGCGGGTCGGCGAGCACCTGGTCGAACGCCAGCTCGGCCGCGCCGACCAGCGTGGTGTCGTCGCCGAGCAGCGGCGTGCGCAGCCGCAGCGCCTCCCGCGAGGCGCTCAGCACGTCCGTGGTGATCCGGCTGCGCACCTGGGCCGCCGCCCCGAGATAGATCTCGCGCAGCGTGCCCCCGAAGATGACGATCTCGGGGTTGAAGATGTTGACGAGGTTGGCCACGCCCAGGCCCAGCCAGTCCCCCACCCGGGTGAGGGCCTCCTGCGCCACCACGTCGCCGCGGTCGGCCGCGTCCACGACGGACCGCACGGCGTCCCGTCCCACCTGCGTGCCGAACCGCCCGGCGGCCTCCAGGAGCGCGCGCTCCCCCACCTCGGACTCCAGGCACCCGCGCGACCCGCAGCCGCACGGCCGGCCCCCGGCGTTGACCACCATGTGGCCGATCTCGCCGCCGTAGCCGCCGTGCCCGCTGAGCAGCCGCCCCGACACGATCACGCCGCCGCCGACCCCCACGTCGCCGTGCAGGTAGACCAGGTCGCGGCTGTTCACGCCGACTCCCCTGGCCTGCTCGGCCAGCGCGCCGAGATTGGCGTCGTTGCCGACGACCACGGGCACGCCGAGCGCCAGCCGCCGGCTCAGCTCCGCGCCGAGAGGCACGTCGTTGGCTCCCATGTTGGGGCTGTACCGCAGCACACCGTCGCCGCTGCGCACGCCGCCGGAGACGGCCACGCCGACGCCGACGCAGACCGCGCCGCTCCGGGCACGGCCGAGCATCTGCCGGGAGAAGCCGGCGAGCGCGCCGACCACGTCCTCAAGGACGAACGGCCCCCGGGGGCGGACGGTCTCCCGGCGGTCCAGGATCACGCCGCCCAGCCCCACCCGGGCCGCGACTAGCCGGTCCACCCCGATGTCGAAGGCCAGCACGTACACCATCGAGGACTCGGGCCGCACCACCAGGGAGGGACGGCCCGCCCGGCGCTTCTCCCTCGGCAGTTCCTCCCGCACCAGTCCCGCGGCCGTCAGATCGGCGGTGAGCGCCATGATGGTGCTGCGGTTGAGCCCCATCATGGTGGTCAGCTCGGCCCGGGACGTCGGGCCGCCGAGGTGCACGTGCCGCAGGAGAGCACCCAGATTCTGGCGCCGGATCTCGTCCTGCGAGGGGCCCGCGCGGGTCATCGTTGGTCCCTCTGTTCGGTTGTGCGGTCGTGTCGGGGGGGCCGCCGATCACCGAAGTCCGGCGGCGGACGCCCGCTTGCGGGACAGGGCGTCGACCCCGGCCGCGAGGAGCAGGACCAGACCGGTGACGATGTACTTCACGCTCGCGCTGTACCCCATCAGGCCCATGCCGTTGTTGATGACGGCGACCACCGCACCACCGAGGATGGCGTCGAGCACCCGTCCCTTGCCACCGAACAGGCTGGTGCCGCCGATGACGGCGGCTCCCACGGCGAACAGCAGCACGTCGCTGCCGCCGGTGTTGGGATCGACCGAGCTGGCCTGGGACGCCGCGATGACGCCGCCGACGGCGGCCATGCCGGAACAGATCACGAACGCGCTGATCCGGATGCGGTCCACGTTGATGCCGGCCCGGCGGGCGGCCTCGGCGTTGCCGCCGACCGCGTAGATGTGCCGGCCGAACGCGGTGCGGCGCAGCACGAACGTCCAGAAGATGAGCAGCGCCACCACGATCGGCACCACGATCGGCACGCCCTTGAGCGACACGATCAGGGCGTTGCGGCTGCGCTCCAGGTTGAGGAAGTAGACCGCGAGCCCGGCGATCACCGCGAGCCCGCCCACCCGCACCGCGATCAGCGTGATCGGGTCGGCCGACAGTCCCCGCCCGGCGCGCCTGCGGGCCCGCACGACCTGCACGAGCGCGTAGCCGCCGACGCAGATGACGAACAGGACCCACCCGAGCACGGGGGTCATGTTGTTGTTCTCGATCGCGATGATGGTCTGGTCGCGGACGGAGATGTTGGTGCCCTCGCGGACCAGCACCAGCAGCAGGCCCTGGAATCCCAGGAAGGCGGCCAGTGTCACCACGAACGATGGAATGCCGAGTTTGGCGACCAGCGCGCCGAGGAACGCTCCGATGACCACGCCGGCGATCATCGCGGCCAGCACCGCGACGTACCACGGCTGGCCGTAGGTGCTCAGGGTCACCGCCAGCACCGCGGCGCAGACGCCGCTGGTGTAGCCGGCCGACAGGTCGATCTCGCCGAGCAGCAGGACGAAGACCAGGCCCATCGCGATGACGGCGATCGCGGCGCCCTGGGTGAACAGGTTGGCGAAGTTGATCGCCGACAGGAACACCGGACGCAGGATGGCGAACACCGCGCACAGCACGACCAGCCCGAAGACCGCCGGGAGTGCGCCCATGTCGCCGCCCCGGACGCGCTCCAGGTACCCGCGGGCGTTGCCGCTGATGCTGGGCGCGGGGACGGTGGGTTTCTCGGGAATCGTCGTGGTACTCATGGCGTGGCTCCGTTGAGGTTCTGCAGGCCGAGCTCTCCGCTGCGCCCCGAGGTGATTAGCTCGACCACCTGGGCGTGGGTGACGTCGGAAGTCCTCACCTGCGCGGCCATGCGCCCAAGGTACAGCGCCGAGATCCGGTCGGAGACGGCGAAGACGTCGTTCAGGTTGTGGGAGATCAGCACCACAGCGAGGCCGTTGTCGGCCAGGCGGCGCACCAGTTCCAAGACCTGCGCCGTCTGCGCGACGCCGAGGGCGGCCGTGGGCTCGTCCAGGATGACGATCTTGCTGTTCCACAGCACGGCCTTGGCGATGGCCACGGTCTGCCGCTGGCCGCCGGAAAGGCTGGCGACGCGCTGGCGGATCGACTTCACCGTGCGGACCGACAGGCTGTCCAGGGTCTTGGCCGCCATCTCCTCCATGGTGGCCTCGTCCAGGACCAGGCCGCTCTTGCGCTCCCGGCCGAGGAACATGTTCTGGACGATGTCGAGGTTGTCGCAGAGCGCGAGGTCCTGGTAGACGATCTCGATGCCCAGGTCGGCCGCCTCACGGGGCGTGTTCACCGAGACGGGCTTGCCGTCGAGGATGTACTCGCCCGCGTCCATCGGGTGGATGCCGCCGATGCACTTGACCAGGGTCGACTTGCCGGCGCCGTTGTCGCCGACCAGGGCGGTGACCTCTCCGGCGTACGCGGAGAAGGCCACGTCGTGCAGCACCTGCACGGGGCCGAAGCTCTTGTCGAGCCCTCGGACCTCCAGAACGGGTTGGGATGACACGTTGCTCCTCAGACTGGCGGAACGGCCCGCGCGGACGCCGTGGCGCACGCGCGGGCCGTACCACGCATCGCTACTGGACTCCGGCCTCGGTGCACTTCTCGGCGAAGTCGCCGGTGCAGAGGTCGTCCTTGCTCACGTAGCCGTCCGCGACGACGTCCTTGACGCTGTCGAAGTAGATCGGCTGCGGGTCGAGCAGGACCGAGGGAACGTCCCGGCCGCTCTCGGTGTCCTTCACCGAGCCGCTGGCGGCCGGCTTCTCACCCTTGGACAGGGCGATGGCCAGCTCGGCGGTCGCGTCGGCCTCCTTCTTGATGGCCTTGTAGACCGTCATGCACTGGTCACCCGCGAGGATGTTCTGCAGGCCCTCGACGGTGGCGTCCTGGCCGGTGACCGGGACCTTGCCGTTGAGCTTCTGCTTCTTCAGCACGGTGATGGCGGCGTTGCCGAGGCCGTCGTTCGCGGCGAGCACGCCGGCGATCTTCGGCTCGGAGGTCAGCATCTGCTCGAAGATCTGACCGGCCTTGGCGTTGTCCCAGTCCGGCACGGACTGGTCCGGGCCCTTGACGTAGTCGCCGGAGTCGTACTTCGGCTGGAGCACGCCGTCGTAGCCAGCCTTGAACAGCGTGGCGTTGTTGTCGGTCGGCGAGCCGTTGAGCTCGGCGACGATCGGCTTCTCGGCCTTCTTGTCGGTGAGGCACTTCACGAGGCCCTCACCCTGCAGGGTGCCGACCTTGGTGTTGTCGAAGCTCACGTAGTAGGAGGCGCTGCCGCCGAGGGTGAGGCGGTCGTAGTCGATCGTGGCCACGCCCTGCGACTTGGCCTTGTCCAGCACGGCCTTGCCGGTGCCGCTGTCCAGGTTCACGATCACCAGGACGGTCGCGCCGTTGGTGATCATCTGGTCGGCGATGGTCTGGAAGGCCGTCTTGTCACCCTGTGCGTTCTGGATGTCGTAGGCCACGTTGGCGGCCTTGAAGGCCTCTTCGAGGTACTTGCGGTCCGCCGTCTCCCAGCGGGCCGAGGACTTGCTGTCCGGCAGGATGACGCCGATCTTGCCCGGCTTGGCTTCCGCCGACGCCGAGGCGGAGCCGCTGGCAGAGGTGTCGCCGGTGCCGCCGCCGTCGCCCCCGCAGGCGGTGAGACCGAGAGAAAGCGCCGCCGCTGCGGCGGTCAGGCCGAGGATCCCCTTGCGCATGGGTGCACCGGGTCCTTTCTGCTGTGATGTGCCACTGCCGCGCACGGCGTGGCGTGGGGGTCTGGGTGGTAGGTGCCGGCCGAGCTCTGACCGGCGTGAACGGTGTGAGCCGGGTCCCGGCTTGGCCGTTTCTTTGAATGTTGTTTGCGGCAACGTATTCCGTCCTGGGCCGGTGCGCCAGCCCTGCAAGGGTCAAAATTTGTTGTCTCCGGTAACAATCGGGAAACGTGCCATTTACCGGACAAGCTGCTGGGCGATCAGCACGAACGCCGACACGGCGGCCAGCACCAGGATTCCCGCCCGCACCCGCCCTCCGTCCAGGTAGCGGCGCAGCGGCCCCGACACGGCGAACCCCGCGACCATGAAGGGGATCAGCAGGGCCCCCATGACCACCGACCGCCCCGGCAGATGGCCCACCACCGCCAGGATCGCCAGCGACTGCGCCGCCGAAAGGCAGAAGAACATCGCGAGGGTGGCCCGGATCTGCCGCCCCTTGGCGTGCTGGTAGACCAGCCCCATCGGCGGCCCCCCGATGCCGGTGGCGGTCCCCGTGACCCCCGACACGAACCCCGCCGCCCCCAGCGTCGCCCCCGTCCGCGGCACCACCACCGCCGTCGCGGTGACCGCCACCGCGACCAGCACCATCGTCCCGACGAACACCCCGAGCGCCTGCGTGCTGACGTGCACCACGATGACGGCCCCGATCAGGCTCCCGGGCAGCCGCCCGAGCAACGCGAACCCGAGCCCCCGCCAGTCCACCCCCCGCCACTCGGCCGCCAGCGTGAACATCGGCAGTATCAGGTTGACGACCTGCACGGCCGCCGGCATCAGCGACGAATCCAGCATCGTGATCACCGGCGCCGCCATCAACCCCAGCCCAAACCCCACCCCACCCTGCACCACAGCCCCCACAAAAACCGCAAAACCCGCAACAACCAGCACAAACCACTCAGGTGTCATAGACCGCACCGTAGAGGCCCATCCCCCACAACCCGCAACAGAGTTTCCCAACCCTGCCACCCCCGGCACGCCCGCCCGCCCTAGAACGCCTCGTCCCCCTCGCCCTCCTCCCGGCCCCGCGACACCCTCGGCCACTCATCACGACAGTGAGCACTTTGGCGAGGGAAGAGACGAAACCCATGCGCGCTGAGGTGAAGTGGCCCACCCTTGGCGTCTCCCGAACCCGGCCATCACGACCCACCCACCCCGCGGCACCCCTCCGCGCATGCACGACCCCACGACAGCGAAAACGGCCACTCCCCACGTCGATGAGCGCTATGGCGGTGAGGAGACGAAGCCCCATGCGCGCCGGGGTGAAATGGCCCACCCCTTGACGTCTCCCGAGCATGACCAGCACCACCCACCCACCCCGCCAGACCTCCCTCCAGGTATGCGCAACCCCCTCGACGGCAGGCTCGTCCGCTCCTCCGGTAATGAGCGCTTTGCGGGAGGAGATGAACCCCCATGCGTGCCAGCGTGAAGTGGCCCACCCCTTGGCGTCTCCCGAGCATGGCCATCACCACCCACCCACCCCGCGACACCCCTCCGCGCATGCGCAACCCCACGACAGCGGAAACGACCACTCCCCACGGGTTGCGTCCACGGAGGTGGTGTACGAGTTTTCGCTGGTGACAGGCGTGGCGTCGTGAAATGAGGACGGCCATCGCGTGATCCTTTTCGATGTTCC
>NZ_JBHSRF010000123.1:0-17748 GCF_042658925.1 Sphaerisporangium aureirubrum | reverse complement strand
GTGGGCCAGCGGGCCCAGACGGTTTTGCCTGGGGGGTTGGGGGTGGGGGTTGTGCCGTGGTCGGGGGCTAGGGCGGTGACGATGGTCAGGCCTCGGCCGTGGAGGGCGTCGGGGGCTAGGTGGAGTAGGCGGGGGCGGTCGGGGCCGTGGTCGGTCACTCTGATGGACAGGCTGCTTGGGGTTGCCCATAGGGAGAGGCGTATGGGGGGCTCGCCGTACGTTACGGCGTTCGCGAGGAGTTCGCTGGCCACTAGGACTACGTCTTCTGCCAGGGGCTCCAGTCCCCAGTCGACGAGGGTTCTGCTTACGTCGCGCCGGGCCTCGCCGATCATGGCGAGGGTGTTGGGGAGGTCCCAGCAGACGACGCGGAGGTCGTCCGGTGACTCAACCATTGAGGCTCCTCGGATGTGAGCGTCGCGCGTCCAGGTGGAGATGCGCGCCGGGTAACCCAAAACCCATGCTGCTACTTAAAGTAAGCACTAGTGTGCACACAGTCAGCGCGAGGTGCACGAGGATCCAGTGAACTAGTGCAGTTTCTTCTGGGCCGGCTTGCCACCGCATCGCGCCGAGATGACCACCGGTGGAGAGAGGTAGCCAATGAGCCCGCGTACCAGCCCTACGGCACGTCGTCGGCGACTCGCCGCTGAGCTACGGCGGCTTCGGAAGCAAGCCGGGCTCACCCGGGAGCAGGTGGCCGAGGTGCTCGGGTGCGCGCCTGCCACGATCACTCGCTTTGAGATCGCCCAGTCCGGGCCTCGTATAGCCGAGGTGGCGCTCATGTTGGAGCTGTACGGAATCGACGAGGGGCAGCGGGAGTCGTTGCTGGCCATGGCCAGGGAGGCACGCAAGCGGGGGTGGTGGCATCCGTACGCCGACACGATTCCGGCGTGGTTCGAGACGTTCGTAAGTCTGGAGGAAGAGGCGATCACGCTCCGGACATACGAGTCGGAGTGGGTGCCTGGGGTGCTCCAGACAGAAGCCTACGCACGGGCGACGATACTCGCGGAGCCCGTGGTGCCCAGCGAGGCCGAGACCGAGCGTCGGGTGGCTCTCCGGATGGAGCGGCAGAAGAGGCTGACCGAGGAGGACTCACCGACCATGTGGATCGTGCTCAACGAGGCGATCATCCGGCGTCTGGTGGGTGGCCGAGCCACGATGCAGGACCAGCTTCGCCGCCTGGGAGAGGCCAGCCGGCTCAGCCACGTCACTCTTCAGGTCTTGCCGTTCGACGCAGGAGCACATCCAGGCATGGACGGCGCGTTCACGATTCTGGGGTTTCCGGATCGGCGAGACCCTGATGTCGTCTACATCGAATACCGGGCCGGTAGCCTCTATCTGGAGAACCCGGTTGAGGCGGATACTTATAACCTCATGTTCGATCATCTCCGGGCGCGCGCATGTGGGCCTGACGAGTCGTATGCGTTGATCATGAAGGCGACCGAACTCTTGGCGTGATGACTGATCACTTATGGAGTGGAGCCACAGTGGACGTTTCCCAGGTCACCTGGCGGAAGAGCTCGCATAGCAGTGCTCAGGGAGGCAACTGCGTTGAGGCGGCTTCGTTCGGAACGTCGGTGGCAATCCGGGACTCCAAGAGTCCCGACGAGCCAAAGGTTGTTGTCAACCGGCGTGAGTGGCGCCTGTTCGCGCACGGGCTCAAGCGAGGACTGCTCTGAACCTTCCTTCCGCAGATTTCAATAGCCGGGCCGCGCCGCGGGAGGGTTGGCCCGATAGGGCCCAAAGAAATACAGTCCGAGCGGAGCGAGGCCCGTTTGGGGGCTGGGGAGCTGCTCCCCCACCCAGCCAAGCATTGGGCGTGATCCGATTATCGTCTGGACTCAGGTTCGACAGGGTTCATAAGGCCAGTGGTGTCAGCCCGCTTCGCTGAGCGGCTGGAATTGGACGATTAGTCGTCCGTCGAGGGCCTCGGCGACGCGTTCCAGCATTGGGATGGTCGGCATGGTGCCGCCTGCTTCCAGTCTGGCTACCGCCGGCTGCTTGAGGCCTGCGCGTTCGGCCATCTCGGCCTGAGTGAGGCCGAGTTCTTCGCGGCGTCGCCGTACAGCTTCGCTGATCGCGAAGCGGGTCCGGGCGGCTTCGTAGACGGCTCCGGCTCCCGGGCGGCTCATGACCTCGGCACGCGTCTCCGACCAGGCGTTGCTGTTGCTCAAATAATTCACCCCCTACCCGTGTGTTCCTCGGCGATACACCCGATCGTGGCTCGCACCGCCCCGTTCGATCTCTCCTATCTCCCGCTGACAGTGCTGATGAAACACCGTCGGCACGGTGACGTCTGAGGGCATGGACGTTATACGTGTGGCGAGTATTGTGTCCCTGGAATGAGGAATCAGCCCAGCTCACGGTCGTATCCGACTCTGACGAAGCCATCCCGTCCGGGCATAGCGACCGAGGATGGAAATAACGTCGAACGCTTCTGTGGTCACCAGGCGCCGTCATGAACCTACGGAGTGGCCCGCATTAGGTGGGGGTGGCCCGGTAGGGCCCTAAATAAAACAGCCCGAGCGGAGCGAGGCCCATTTCCAAGGCGGGGGTCGTTACTCCCCCGCCCTAAGCATCGTCAGCGGGCTGACTTCAGGTAGTCGCGGTTCATTTGGGTGATTACGTCCAACGAGATGCCCTTGGGGCAGACGGCGGTGCATTCGCCGGTGTTGGTGCAGCCGCCGAAGCCCTCTAGGTCCATTTGGTCGACCATGGCTACTACGCGGGTGTCGCGTTCGGGGGCGCCCTGGGGGAGGTTGCCCAGGTGGGTGATTTTGGCGGCGGTGAAGAGCGAAGCGGAGCCGTTGGGGCAGGCGGCTACGCAGGCGCCGCAGCCTATGCAGGTTGCCGCGTCGAAGGCGTCGTCGGCCGACTCCTTCTTTACCGGGATGCTGTGGGCGTCGGGGGCGGAGCCGGTGGGGACGCTGATGAAGCCGCCGGCCTGGATGATGCGGTCGAAGGAGCTGCGGTCGACCACCAGGTCCTTGATGACGGGGAAGGGGGCGGCGCGCCAGGGCTCGATGGTCACGGTGTCGCCGTCTTTGAAGTGGCGCATGTGGAGCTGGCAGGTGGTGGTGGCTCGCTGGTCGCCGTGGGCGACGCCGTTGATGACCATGCCGCACATGCCGCAGATGCCTTCGCGGCAGTCGTGGTCGAAGGCGATGGGGTCGTCGCCGGACAGGGCGAGGCGTTCGTTGAGGACGTCGAGCATTTCCAGGAAGGACATGTCCGGGGAGACGTCCTGGACCTGGTAGGTCACCATCTGGCCGCCGTCGGCGGGGCCGGACTGGCGCCAGACCTTCAGGGTCAGGTTCACGAAGGGCTCCCGGTGGTCACTTGTAGCTGCGCTGGGTCAGCTTGACGTGGTCGTAGGTGAGGGCTTCCTTGTGCAGGACAGGGGCGCCGTCGGTGCCGTGTTCCCAGGCGGCGACGTAGGCGAAGTTGTCGTCGTCGCGGAGGGCTTCGCCGTCGTCGGTCTGGGATTCGGCGCGGAAGTGGCCGCCGCACGATTCGGTGCGGTGCAGGGCGTCGAGGCACATGAGTTCGGCGAGGTCGAAGAAGTCGGCGACGCGGCCGGCGCGTTCGAGGGCCTGGTTGAGGCCGTCGTCGGTGCCGGTGACCTTGACGTCGCGCCAGAACTCCTCGCGTAGTTCGGGGATGCGCTCCAGGGCCTTGCGCAGACCTTCGGCGGTGCGTTCCATGCCGCAGTGGTCCCACATGAGGCGGCCCAGTTCGCGGTGGAAGGAGTCGGGGGTGCGGGTGCCGTCGGCGGAGAGCAGGCGGTCGATCTTGCTGGTGACCTGGGCGCGGGCCTCGTCGACGTCGTCGGGGGAGACCTCGTCGAAGGGGCCGTCGGCCAGGTAGTCGCCGATGGTGGTGGGGAGGACGAAGTAGCCGTCGGCGAGGCCCTGCATCAGCGCGGAGGCGCCGAGGCGGTTGGCACCGTGGTCGGAGAAGTTGGCCTCGCCAATCACGAAAAGTCCGGAAATGGTGGACTGGAGGTCGTAGTCGACCCACAGGCCGCCCATGGTGTAGTGGACGGCGGGGTAGATGCGCATGGGGCGGGTGTAGGGGTCCTCGCCGGTGATGCGCTCGTACATCTCGAAGAGGTTGCCGTACTTCTTCTCGACGGTGTCGCGGCCGAGGCGGGCGATGGCGTCGGCGAAGTCGAGGTAGACGCCGAGGCCGCCGGGGCCGACGCCGCGGCCTTCGTCGCAGACGTTCTTGGCGGCGCGGGAGGCGATGTCCCGGGGCACCAGGTTTCCGAAAGCGGGATATATCCGCTCTAGGTAGTAATCGCGCTCGGCTTCGGGGATGTCGCCGGGCACCCGGTCGTCGCCGGCCTTCAGCGGCACCCACACGCGGCCGTCGTTGCGCAAGGACTCCGACATCAGGGTCAGCTTGGACTGGTACTCCCCGCTGACCGGGATGCACGTCGGGTGGATCTGCGTGTAGCAGGGGTTGCCGAAGTAGGCCCCGCGCCGGTGTGCGCGCCAGATCGCGGTGGTGTTGCAGCCCTTGGCGTTGGTGGACAGGAAGAACACGTTGCCGTAGCCGCCGCTGGCGAGCACCACGGCGTCCGCCAGGTGGGTCTCGATCTCGCCGGTGACCAGGTCGCGCACGATCACGCCGCGGGCCCGGCCGCCGCTGACCACCAGGTCGAGCATCTCGTGCCTGGTGTACGTCGTCACGGTCCCGGCGGCGACCTGCCGTTCCAGTGCTTGGTACGCCCCCAGCAGCAGCTGCTGGCCCGTCTGGCCCCGCGCGTAGAAGGTGCGCGACACCTGGGCGCCGCCGAACGAGCGGGTGTCGAGCAGGCCACCGTACTCGCGGGCGAAGGGCACGCCCTGGGCCACGGCCTGGTCGATGATGTTCACGCTGACCTGGGCGAGCCGGTACACGTTGGACTCGCGGGCGCGGAAGTCGCCGCCCTTGACGGTGTCGTAGAACAGGCGGTGGATCGAGTCGCCGTCGCCGCGGTAGTTCTTGGCGGCGTTGATCCCGCCCTGCGCGGCGATGGAGTGGGCGCGGCGGGGCGAGTCCTGGTAGCAGAACGAGCTGACGCGGTATCCGAGCTCGCCGAGCGTCGCGGCGGCGGAGCCGCCGGCGAGGCCGGTGCCGACGACGATGACGTGCAGTTTGCGCTTGTTGGCGGGGTTGACCAGCCGGGCGGAGAAGCGGCGGCGGTCCCAGCGTTCCTCGATCGGGCCGTCGGGGGCCTTGGTGTCCCGCAGCGGCTCACCGGTCGTGTAGTTCACTTCAGCACCCCGATCAGCACGGCGAGGGGGACGGACAGGAAGCCGAGCACGAGCACGGCGGAGAAGGCGGCGGCCGCGGCGCTCAGCAGGTTCCGGGTGCGGCCGCGGGCCAGGCCGAGGGTCTGGAACGCGCTCCACAGGCCGTGCCGCAGGTGCAGGCCGACCATGACCAGCGCGACGACGTAGAACAGGGTCACCGGCCACCGCGCGGGGGCGAAGCCCTCGACGACGCGGTCGTAGGGGGTGGCGGCGAAGCCTTCGGGGTTGACGACGCCGAAGGTCAGGTCCAGCAGGTGCCAGACGACGAACAGCGCGATGATGACGCCGCCGTAGCGCATGGTGCGGGCCACGTAGCCGCGGGCCTGGGAGCGGCGGCGGGCGGCGTACCTGACCGGCCGGGCCTTGGACGCGCGGCGGGCGAGGGCGACGGCGGAGGTCATGTGCAGCAGTACGGCGGCGACCAGCGCGATCTCGGTGACGGTGAGCAGGACGCGGCCGGGCAGCGCGGGCTCGCCGACGGTGCGCAGCCATTCGGCGTACGCGTTGAAGGAGGCGGCGCCGAGGAAGATCTTGAGGTTGCCCAGCATGTGACCGACGAGGAACAGGACGAGCACGGCGCCGGAGATCGCCATGACGGCCTTCTGGCCGTTGGACGAGCGGTGCACGCCCCGGCGCCCGCCCCAGGCCGGCGTCTTGGCGGGCGGCGCGGCGGGCGGCACGGACTTGGTGGCCCGGCCCCGCTCAATGATGGAAGTCACGTGCCGGACGGTAGGCACGCGCGCGGGCGCCGTCCAAGTCATGAAACGCCTGGTGACGATAGCCGGAGGCTATGGGCCGTGGCTCCGGGCCGAAGCGCCCGCGCGGGCGGGGGGCGGGTGCGAGCAATCTCACATCGCGGACACCCCGTGCCGGTCGTGATCATGGTGCCGCCGTACGCTGTGAGACGTGCAGCTCCAGCAACTCGCCTCCTTCGTGGCTGTGGCGGAGACCTCTCACTTCACGCACGCGGCGGAACGGATGCGGGTGGCGCAGCCGTCCCTCAGCAAGCAGATCAAGGCGCTGGAGACCGAGCTCGGCGCGCGGCTGTTCAGCCGGGCGCGGGGCAACGTGACGCTCACGCCGGCCGGTGAGGCGTTGCTCCCCCTGGCCCGCCGCATGCTCGCGGACGCCGACACGGCGCGGCGGGAGGTGGCGGAGCTGGCGGGGCTGCTGCGGGGGCGGGTGCGGCTCGGCGCGACGCCGTCGTTGTGCGCGGGGCTGCTGGCGGACGCGCTGGCGCGGTACCACCGTGACTATCCGGGCATCGATCTGATCGTGGAGGAGGGCGGGTCGCGCGACCTGGTGGGTGATCTGGCGCGCGGCAGGCTCGACCTGGCGTTGATCATCCTGCCGTTGCACAGCAGCGACCCCTCGCTGATCACCGAGGAGATCCTGGTGGAGAGCCTGGTCGTGGCCTGCCCGGCGGAGGCCGCCAGGGCTAGCCCTCCCAAGACCCGCCGCAAATACCTGCGGATCGAGGACCTGCGCGGCAAGCCGCTGGTGATGTTCCGCCGGGGCTACGACCTGCGGGAGGCGACCCTGGCCGCGTGCCGTCAGGCGGGCTTCGAGCCGCGGTTCGCGGTGGAGGGCGGTGAGATGGACGCCGTGCTGCGGTTCGTGGAGGTCGGTCTGGGGGTCGCGGTGGTGCCGTCGATGGTGCTGGACGGGCGCCCGGGGCTCACCGGCGTCCCGCTGGCGCCGCCGGGTCTTCGCCGCACGATAGCGCTCGCTCATCGCAAGGACGTGGAGCCGACCCGGGCGGCGCAGGCTTTCCGCGCCACCTTGCTGTCGTATCTGTCGGAGGCCGCCGGAGAGGGGACGTTGCCGCAGGGTGTCGGCCTCGCCGGTCTGCCGTTGGAATGATCCCCATTCGCACGGGCAAAACGAGATTCAAGATGCTTATCAGTAGAAAGTCATGGTTCGAGGTGACCATGCGGCCGGACTGCTTTCCTTATAAGGTGCAGGGCAACACTCCAGGCCGACCATCACTTCACAAGAGGAACCAGTGACCGCGCTCTCGCCTGGCACGCCGGCGGCCCCGGCCGAGGAGATGCTCACCATCCTCCTGATCGAGGATGACGCCGGTGACGCATTCCTGGTCGAAGAGCTGCTGGCCGGTTCGCCCGAGCCCACCAAGATCATTTGGGCGCGCACCCTTGCCGAGACCCGTGAACGGCTGACCGACGACGTCCACTGCGTCGTGGTCGACCTCTCGCTCCCCGACGCCACCGGGTTAGAGGCGCTGCGCCAGGTGCTCACCATGGCACCGGACACCGCCGTCCTGGTCCTCACCGGTCTCAACGACGCGCACATGGGTGTCGAGGCGGTCGCCGCGGGCGCGCAGGACTACCTGATCAAGCAGGACGTGGACGACCGTCTGCTGGGCAGGGCCATCAGCTACGCCATCGAGCGCAAGCGGGCCGACCTGACCCAGCGCAAGCTCGCCGAGGCCCAGCACCGCAGCCAGGAGAACGCCCGGCTGGAGCGCGGCCTGCTGCCCATCCCCATGCTCAGGGACGAGCACACCCGCAAGGCGCTCCTCCACCAGGCGCGTTACCTGCCGGGCCGGCGGCAGGCGCTGCTGGCGGGCGACTTCTGGGACACCGTGCAGACTCAGGACGGCGCGGTGCACGTGGTCATCGGCGACGTGTGCGGGCACGGGCCGGACGAGGCGGCGCTCGGCGCGGCGCTGCGCATCGCCTGGCGCACGCTGGTGCTGGCCGGGCACACGGGCAACGATCTGCTCGTCACGCTGGAGACGGTGCTGCGGCACGAGCGCAAGTCGCCGGAGATCTTCACCACGATGTGCACGGTCACCATCGACCCGGATCTGAAGCACGCCCAGCTGCACGTCGTCGGCCATCCGCCGCCGCTGTTCGTGCGCGGCGGGGTGCGCGGCGGCGTGCTCGACCTGGTGCACGGCACCCCGTCCGGCCCGCCGCTCGGCATCTTCGTCGACGTCGAGTGGACCACCATCGACCTACCGCTCGGTGACGACTGGGCGATGCTGCTGTACACCGACGGCCTGATCGAGGCCACCGTGGGCGGCGGCCCCGACCTCCTCGGCACCGAGGGTCTGATCCGCCTCATCCGTGAACAGGGCGAGATCGATCTCGACCGCATCATCACCGCCGTTCAGGAGATGCACGAGAACGCCTTGAACGATGACTTGGCCGCCGTGTTGGTCGGCCGGAGACGGCTGTGACGTCATGACCGAGCTCGCCCCCCTCCCGCCCCCCGCGCCGCCCAAGGGCGTGGGACGACTGCGCCTCGGGCGGTGGTTCCTCATCGCCGGGGCGCTGTCGGCGCTCATCTTCGTCCTGGCGGCCGGCCTCACGGTGCTGACGGTCAACATCACCCGGCTGGCCCGCGAGGCCGTGATCGACTCGATCGACCCGGCCGTGCTGCGCACCCTGGAGGTCTCCACGTCGCTCACGACGCAGGAGACCGCCATCCGGACGTACGCCAGGACCAACGACCCGCAGTTCCTCCAGGACTACCGCGTCGCGCTGGCCAGGGAGACCGCGGCCATGGCGCAGCTGGACACGCTGATCGCCAGGCTGCCGGGCGAGTCGAGCCGCGTCGCCCTCGCCCGCGAGAACCTCGCCCGGTTGAAGGAGACCAGCGCCGCCTGGCACCGCGACTACGCCGACGCCGTCATCGCGGCGGTGCCGGAGCTGAAGACCCAGACGGCCTCGGCGTACGTCAACGTCAACGCCCCGCGGTTCCGCAACGTGCAGGACGCGCTGTCGGCGCAGCAGGCCAACCTGACCGATCTGCACGACCGGGCGAGCCGGTGGCTGGAGCAGGGCTGGACGGCGCTCTACTACGTGCTCGGCGTGCTGGGCCTGGTGTTCGTCGGGACGGCCGTCGCGTTCACGCTGATCGTCCGGTACATCGTGCTGCGCCCCATCTCCCAGCTCACCGGCCAGGTGCGGGCGGTCGCGCTCGGCGATTTCGACCGGCCGCTGATGGTGACCCGGCCCGCAGAGCTGGCCGAGTTGTCGGGGCGGGTGGACGCGATGCGCGGGCGCATCGTGCGGGAGTGGCGGCGGTCGGCGGACGCCAAACAGCAGTTGTCCGATCAGGCGGTGGAGCTGCGCAGGTCGAACGCCGAGCTGGAGCAGTTCGCCTACGTCGCCAGCCACGACCTGCAGGAGCCGCTGCGCAAGGTGGCCAGTTTCACCCGCATGCTGGAGCAGCGGTACAGCGACCAGCTCGACGAGCGGGCCCGGCAGTACATCGCGTTCGCGGTGGACGGCGCCAAGCGCATGCAGTTGCTGATCAACGATCTGCTCGACCTGTCGCGGGTGGGCCGGGTCGGGGGCGAGAAGGCCGCCACCGACGTCGGGGTGGTGCTGGAGACGGCGGTGGGCAACCTGTCGGCGCAGATCGAGGACACCGGCGCCACGGTGACCCATGATCCGCTGCCGGAGGTGTTCGGCAACCGGGTGCTGCTCACCCAGCTCTTTCAGAACCTCATCGGCAACGCCCTGAAGTTCCACAGCGACCGGCCGCCCAAGGTCGGCATCACGGTGGGGCGGCAGGGCGACATGTGGGAGTTCGCCTGCGCCGACAACGGAATCGGGATCGACACCAAGTACTCTGATCGCATATTCCTGATATTCCAGCGCCTGCACCCGCGCGACGTGTATCCCGGAACGGGGATCGGCCTGGCGCTGTGCAGGAAGATCGTCGAATACCACGGTGGCAAGATCTGGCTGGACGACGCCGACCCCGAGCATCCCGGCACCACCTTCCGCTTCACCCTGCCCGCGCTACCCGGAGACGAGCCCCATGACTGACTACCGCTTCATCGACGTCCTTCTAGTGGAGGACGATCCAGGTGATGTGCTCCTCACCCGGGAGGCGTTCGAGCACAACAAGGTGAAGAACAAGCTTCACGTGGTCAGCGACGGCGAGCAGGCCATGGCGTTCCTGCGCCAGGAGGGCAAGTACGCCGAGACGCCCCGGCCCGACCTGATCCTTCTCGACCTCAACCTGCCCCGCAAGGACGGCCGGGAGGTGCTGGAGGACATCAAGGCCGACGCCAACCTCCGCAGCATCCCCGTGGTGGTGCTGACCACCTCCGAGGCGGAGGAGGACATCCTCCGCAGCTACCACCTGCACGCCAACGCGTACGTCGCCAAGCCCGTGGACTTCGACCAGTTCATCAAGGTGGTACGCCAGATCGACGACTTCTTCGTCAGTGTCGTTAAACTGCCTAAGACGGGCCAGCGTCCCTGGGCCTGACTCCGACGTGACGGGAATCACACCTGGTCAGCGGAAAAAGTGAGTGACCATGCTCACGCCACGGTCTCAGGCCTCGTAACGTAGACGCCCACCGGCACGCGCGCGGCTGTGTGATCGGCGCGATACAGACGCGCGCGGCACGCACCCAGCGACCACGTGAAAAGCCCGGATCTCCCGTACACCGGACGGTGAGATCCGCCGGAGGTGGAGAGTTCTCCGATGACCCAGACAACGGCCGGTCGGCCGGCCAACGAGCCGGCCCAGCGCAAGCAGCGAGCCCAGATCAAGGCGCGCACCCTGCGCACGGACCGATGGTGGTTGGCCCCGGCCATCACATTCGCGGCGCTCGCGTCGTTCCTCGTATACGGATTCTGGGCGATCTTCGACCAGAGTTACTTCGTCGAGCCCTACATCGCTCCTTTCTCCTCGCCGTGCCTCGCGACCTCCTGTCCCGAGGGGGCGCGGTTCCTCGGGCTCGCCCCCTTCGGCGACTGGTGGACGCTGCCGCCCGGCATATTGATCCTCGGCCTTCCCGCGGGGTTCCGTCTCACCTGTTACTACTACCGCAAGGGGTACTACCGCGCGTTCTGGCTCTCGCCGCCGGCCTGCGCGGTGGGCGAGCCGCACAAGAAGTACACCGGTGAGACGCGGCTGCCGCTGATCATCCAGAACGTCCACCGCTACTTCTTCTACGGCGCGGTGCTGATCGCCCTGGTCCTCACCTGGGACGCGGTGCTGGCGCTGCGCGACGCCGAGGGCAACTGGGGGCACGTCGGGCTCGGCACGATCATCCTGTGGGTCAACGTGGTGCTCATCTGGGCGTACACCCTGAGCTGCCACTCCTGCCGCCACATCACGGCCGGCCGGCTCAACCACTTCTCCAAGCACCCCGTGCGCTACAAGATGTGGACCTTCGTGTCGCGGCTGAACAGCCGCCACATGCTGCTGGCCTGGCTGTCGATGTACTCCGTCATGCTCGCCGACCTGTACGTGCGCCTGGTCGCCAAGGGCGTCATCAACTTCCCGTTCGCCTAAGGATCATTGTGGAAATCGAGCGTCACGAATACGACGTCGTCGTCATCGGAGCGGGCGGCGCCGGGCTCCGGGCGGCGATCGAGGCCCGGCAGCAGGGGAAGCGCACGGCCATCGTCTGCAAGTCGCTGTTCGGCAAGGCCCACACCGTCATGGCGGAGGGCGGCGCCGCCGCGGCGATGGGGAACGTCAACTCCGACGACAACTGGATGGTGCACTTCCGGGACACCATGCGCGGGGGCAAGTTCCTCAACAACTGGCGCATGGCCGAGCTGCACGCCAAGGAGGCCCCGGACCGCGTCTGGGAGCTGGAGGCCTGGGGCGCGTTGTTCGACCGCACCAAGGACGGCAAGATCAGCCAGCGGAACTTCGGCGGCCACGAATACCCGCGGCTGGCCCACGTCGGCGACCGCACCGGCCTGGAGCTGATCCGCACGCTGCAGCAGCGGGTCGTCGCCCTCCAGCAGGAGGACGAGCGGCTGCACGGCGACCCCGAGGCGTACCTCAAGGTGTTCGCCGAGTGCACGATCACGCGGCTACTCAAGGACGGCCCGGACGACGACGCCGCGATCAGCGGCGCGTTCGGGTACTGGCGGGAGACCGGCCGCCTGATCTGCTTCGACACGCCGGCGGTCGTGCTGGCCACCGGCGGCATCGGCAAGTCCTACACCGTCACGTCCAACTCCTGGGAGTACACCGGGGACGGGCACGCGCTGGCGCTGCTGGCCGGGGCGAAGCTGATCAACATGGAGTTCATCCAGTTCCACCCCACCGGCATGGTGTGGCCGCCGTCCGTGCGCGGCATCCTGGTCACCGAGTCGGTGCGCGGCGACGGCGGGGTGCTGCGCAACTCCGACGGCGTGCGGTTCATGTTCAACTACATCCCCGACGTGTTCAAGGACAAGTACGCGACCACCGAGGAGGAGGGCGACCGCTGGTACAACGACCAGGCCAACAACCGCCGTCCTCCCGAGCTGCTGCCCCGCGACGAGGTCGCCCGCGCGATCAACTCCGAGGTCAAGGCGGGTCGCGGGACACCGCACGGCGGTGTGTTCCTGGACGTGTCCAGCCGCCTGCCCGCCGCCGAGATCGTCAAGCGGCTGCCGTCCATGCACCACCAGTTCAAGGAGCTGGCGGACGTCGACATCACCGCCGAGCCCATGGAGGTCGGGCCGACCTGCCACTACATCATGGGCGGCGTCGAGGTGGACGCCGACACGGCCGCCTCGTCGGTCCCGGGGCTGTTCGCGGCCGGTGAGGTGTCCGGCGGCATGCACGGCTCCAACCGTCTCGGCGGCAACTCCCTGTCCGACCTTCTGGTGTTCGGCCGGCGGGCCGGGGCGGGCGCGGCGGCGTACGTCGACGGGCTCGGCTCGCGGCCGGTGATCGCCGCCGAGTCGCTCGCGGACGCCGAGGTGGAGGCCCTGGCGCCGCTGGCGCGCGGCGGCGGGGAGAACCCCTACGAGGTGCACCACGAGCTCCAGCGGACCATGAACGAACTGGTCGGGATCATCCGCAAGGCCGGGGAGATCAGGGAGGCGCTGGAGGTCGTCGTCAAGCTCAAGGAGCGGGCCGCCAACTCCGGCGCGCCCGGCGGCCGGATCTACAACCCCGGCTGGCACCTCGCGCTCGACCTGCGCAACATGCTGCTCGTGTCCGAGTGCGTGGCGCGCGCGGCGCTGCTGCGCGAGGAGAGCCGCGGCGGGCACACCCGCGACGACTACCCGGGCATGTCGGCCGACTGGCGGCGCAAGCTGCTGGTGTGCGGGGTCGCCGCGGACGGCGAGGTGAGCGTGGAGGAGCAGGAGCAGCCCTCCATGCGCGAGGACCTGCTGACGCTGTTCGACCGGGCGGAGCTCAGCAAGTACCTCACCGCCGACGAGATGGCGGAATTCGACGCGCTCGTGAAGGAGTCCCGATGAGTTACAAGGCCAAATTCCGCGTGTGGCGCGGCGAGGGCGGCGAGGGCGCGCTCGAGGACTTCGTCGTCGAGGTGAACGAGGGTGAGGTCGTCCTCGACGTCATCCACCGGTTGCAGGCCACGCAGGCGCCCGATCTGGCGGTGCGGTGGAACTGCAAGGCGGGCAAGTGCGGCTCGTGCTCGGTGGAGATCAACGGCAAGCCGCGGCTCGGGTGCATGACCCGCATGTCGACGTTCACCGAGGACGAGACGATCACGGTGACGCCGATGCGCACCTTCCCCGTGATCAAGGACCTGGTCACGGACGTCTCGTTCAACTACCAGAAGGCGCGGGAGATCCCGTCCTTCACCCCGCCGGACAACGTCAAGCCCGGCGAGTACCGCATGCAGCAGGTCGACGTCGAGCGGTCCCAGGAGTTCCGCAAGTGCATCGAGTGCTTCATGTGCAACAACGTCTGCCACGTGATCCGTGACCACGAGGAGAACAAGCCGGCCTTCGCCGGGCCGCGTTACCTCATGCGGATCGCCGAGCTGGACATGCACCCCTACGACGTGGCCGACCGCAAGAACTCCGCGCAGGAGGAGCACGGGCTCGGGTACTGCAACATCACCAAGTGCTGCACCGAGGTCTGCCCCGAGCACATCAAGATCACCGACAACGCGCTGATCCCGATGAAGGAACGGGTCGTGGACCGCAAGTACGACCCGCTGGTGTGGCTGGGCAACAAGATCTTCAAGCGGCCGAGCTCCACGAAGTCCTGAAGTTCGCCTTACGCCTTGACGAAGAAGGGCCCGTCCGATGCGGACGGGCCCTTCTTCGTCGGTATACGTCCGGCGCGAGAGCGGACCTACGGCTCAGGAGCCGCCGCGACGGAACAGCTTGCCGAGGCCGCGGCGCTTGCCGCTCTCCGGGCCACCGGGCAGGGGGCCCTGCACGGTGCCGGTCGGGCCCTGGGCACCGCCGGGGAGCGGGGAGCCCTGCAGCGTGACACCCTCACCCGCCCTGCCCATGTCGGCCGGAGGAGAGCCGGGGAAGGTCATCGTGGCGTCGGGGGCGGCGGGGCGGGGCCACGGCTCGGACGGGCCGGACATGCCCGCCGGGAGCACCACACCGGAGCTGTACGGCGTGCTGGGGGGCTGCTCGAAGTGGGCATCCGCCGGGTCGTAGCCGGGGCCGTAGGGCTGGGCGCCGTAGGCCTGGGGGTCGCCGATCACCTGCGGGTCGCCGAACTGCTGCGGGTCCTGGGGGTAGCCGCCCGGGTAGTTCTGCACGGGGACGAAGCTGATGATCGGCGCGTAGGCCGTCCCGCCGTGGTAGATCGGGTAGCCCGGCATGGGCAGGCCGTCGTCACCTCCGCGGTGGCGGCCGGGCGGGCGCGGGCCGGCCCTGCGGACGGCCGCCGCGTGCGCCATGCGGCGGATGCGGCCCTCGAAGACCAGGACGCCCAGCATGACCAGCACCGCCAGCAGCACGCCGGGGATGGCGAGCCTGCGGCTCAGGGTGAGCTGGTCGTACTCGGGCGAGGCGTTGCGGATCTCGATCGGCACGGAGTCCGGCGTCGGGTCCTCGAAGGAGGCGCTCGGGGCGGCGGCCGCGGTGTCGGTGGGCGGGGTGGGCGTCGCCAGCGACAGCGAGAGCTGCGGGTCGGGGACCGTCGGCTCGGCGGACGGCGGCGGCGTGTCGATCGGCGGGTTCGTCGGCAGCACCGGCAGGCCGGAGGGCGGCGCCTGCGACACGGTGGGCGGCGGCGCGACCGGGCTGGTGCTGCTCGCGCGCGGCTTGGGGGACTTGGTGACCTTCACCGTCCTGGTGGGGCGCGGCGTGACCGTCCGCGTCTTGGTCACCACCGGGTCCGGCTCCTCGGTGATGGTGACCGTCACCGTGGGCTCCGTCTCCTCGGCGTCCGGGCTCTCGGAGTCGGTGATGGTGGGATCGGTGGGCTCCACCTGGGTGGGGTCGGCCATCGCGGCGTTGGCCGCGTTGGCCTTCGGGGACGTCATCGGCGCGGTGGCCAGCAGGACCAGCCCCGTCAGCCCCAGCGACGCCACCACAGCGGACACGGCCGTCACACGAACGCGTCCGCTCACCGTAGCCCTCCCAAGTTTCCCGAGCCGATCAAGTCAAGGGAAATACTAGTTGGGCCAACGGAACAGTAAAGCCTAATCCCCGACACAAGTCACACAAACCCATCGCGAGGGCCACCCTTCCCCGTCGCCACGGCCACCGGCGCGCTTCTGGACCGTTTCCCGTAGTTCGGACGCGACCGGTTCTCCCCGTCCCTGCACGGCACCGGCCCCGGTTTCGACCCCCGCCGGGTTGCTACCCGACGGGTGGCTTCTTGGCCGCGCGACGACGGCGCAGCGCGGACTGCAGCCACAGGGAGGCCAGCAGGAGGATCACCGCCGCGGCGACGGCCGGAAATCCGCGCACGCCGCTCAGGTCATCGTTTATGCCCGCCACCAGGTCGCGTGTCTGCGCGGGCGGCTGCTGAGCCGGGGCAGGCGCCTGCGCGGCGGGGAACCCCGGGGGCTGAGCTGAAGGCAGGGACGGCAACTGAGCGGAGGGACCGGACGGCATCTGCCCCGGCAGGACGGGCTGCCCGGGGAGAGCGAGCAGCCCCGGCGCGGGCTGCCCGGGAGCGGACTGCCCCGGCGCCAACTGCCCCGGTGCGAACTGCCCTGGCACAGGCAGCCCCGGCGCGGGCTGCCCCGGCGCGAACTGTCCCGGTGCGAACTGCCCCGGCGCAGGCCGCCCTGGGGCGTGCTGCCCTGGGGCGTGCTGCCCTGGGGCGTGCTGCCCTGGGGCGTGCTGCCCTGGGGCGTGCTGCCCTGGCGCGGCTTGCCCCGGCACGGGCTGCCCCGGTGCGAACTGCCCCGGTGCGAACTGCCCTGGCGCGGGCTGCCCTGGCGCGAGTTGTCCCGGCCGCATGGCTTGTCCCGGCCGCATAGCTTGGCCCGGCTGTGCGAACTGTCCCGGCGGGGCGGGCTTTGCCGGTCGTGCGGGCCGGGCGGGTGCGGCGGGGATCTGGGCCGTCAGGGGTGCTCCCGGGACGGGGACGGTGCCGGAGGGCCGCTTGGGGAGGGGCATTTCGAGGGTCCGCGTCCTCGGGGACGCGGACGACGGGGCGGGCATGGGCATCGGCACCGCGAACGGCGTGGGGCTGGGGAGCGGCCTCGGGAGCGGGAGCCTGGGGGTGACCGGCTTGGGGTGGACAAGCGCCGCCGACGGCCGGGCAGGGAGGCCCGGGGATGGGCGCGGGATCATGGTGGCGGCCACCGGACCATCGGCGCCCATGGCCGGGCCGCCGGCCTTCGGCGGCAGGCCGTCGGCTTTCCCGGGCAGCCGCCCGCCGACGCTCGCACCGCCGGGACTCCTGCTCACATCGCTCGGGAACACGCCAAAGGGGGCGAATACGACGGGATCGCCCCCTGCAGGAGCGGTCACACCCAGCCCAGGAACGGCCCCGGTCTCCCCACCGGCGACCTTGGCCACCCCTGGGGCGGCCTCGCTCATCCCTGGCGCGGTCTCGGTACTCTCGAGGGCGGCCCCCGTCCGCCCGGGGGCGGTCTCGGTCCCTCCCGGCACGGTCGCAGTCTGCCCGGCGGCAGTCTCCGCCAGCCCTGGCACGGCCCCCGTCAGCCCTGGCATAGCCCCCGCCAGCCCTGGCATAGCCCCCGCCTGCCCGGGGGCGGTCTCCGTCCCCCCTGGCACAGCTGCGGTCTGCCCGGGGGCGGTCTCCGTCCCCCCTGGCACGGCCACAGTCTGCCGGGGGGCGGTCTCCGTCCCCCCTGGCACGGCCGCAGCCTGCCCGGGGGCGATCTCCGTCAGCCCGGGGACGGTCCCCGTCAGTTCTGGCACAGCCCCCGCCTGCCCGGGGGCGGTCTCCGTCCCCCCTGGCACGGCCGCAGCCTGCCCGGGGGCGGTCTCCGTCAGCCCGGGGACGGTCCCCGTCAGTCCTGGCACAGCCCCCGTCAGCCCGGGGGCGGTCTCCGTCCCCCCTGGCACGGCCGCAGTCTGCCCCGGGGGGGTCTCCGTCAGTCCGGGGACAACCTTGGTCTCCCCTGGGGTGGCCCCAGGCTGCTCTGGCACGGCCCCCGTCGGGCCTGGCACGGCCTCGGGTCCCCCTGGCATGGTCCCGGGCTGTGCGGGGGCGGTGTCCGGGCGGTTTGGGGGGGTTTTGGAATCCTTGGGTTCGCTTGGGGTGGGGCCGGGCTGGGTGAGGTCGGTGGTGAGGGGGGTGGCTG
>NZ_JBHSRF010000122.1:0-17876 GCF_042658925.1 Sphaerisporangium aureirubrum | reverse complement strand
GCCGGGGCCGACCGGCGCGAGATGGACCGGCGCCGGCGGCCGCTCCGGCGCCGGCGGCCGCTCCGGCGCCGGCGGCCGCTCCGGCGCCGGCGTCCGCGGGTCCCGCGGTGATGCTCATGCCCGACGGGTCAGGCGGCGGCCCGGCGGACGAGGTCGGCGACCGCCGCGGGCTGCGACAGGTAGACCGAGTGGCTGCCCGGTGTCTCCGCCACGGTCGCCCCGGCGCGCTGTGCCATGGCGTGCTGGGCCGGCGGCGGGATCATCCGGTCGTCGGTCGCCACCAGGTACCAGGACGGCTTGGCCCGCCACGCGGGTTCGGTGACCGTGCCGCCGAGCGCGTCCACGCCCCAGGGGACCTGGGAGTCGGCCATGAACGCCGCCTGGTCGGCGGGCAGGTCCCCCGCGAACGACGCGGCGAACTTCTCCCGGTCGAGGAGAAGGAATCCGTTCACCGGGGGCAGGATCGGCGGGACCGGCGCCCCGGGCGGCGGGTCGGCGATCAGCGTGTTCACCGACTCGCCCTTGTCGGGGGCGAACGCGGCGATGTAGGCCAGCGCCGCGACGCCGGGGTGGGTGCCCGCCTCGCTGATGACGACGCCGCCGTAGGAGTGGCCGACCAGGACGCAGGGACCGTCCAGGCCGTCGATGACCTGATGGGTGGCGGCGACGTCGCCGGCCAGGGACAGGGTCGGGTTCTGCACGACCGACACGCGGTAGCCGTCGGCGACGAGCAGGTCGTGGACGGCCTGCCAGCCGGAGCCGTCGACGAAGCCGCCGTGGACGAGCACGATGTTGCGGATCATGCCGCTCCTTCGCGAGGGGAGAAGGGGAACGTGTCTCACGGTAGGAATCGGGCGGCTTCCCTCGCGTACGTCAAATGATGTACTCGCCGTCGCGCGCGGCCATGAGACGGCTCAGCTCGCCGCGGGTGGTGATGCCGAGCTTGGGGAAGATGCGCGACAGGTGCGTGCTGACCGTGCGGGGCGAGACGAACAGCCGCCTGCCGATGTCGCGGTTGGTCAGGCCGTCCGCGACGAGCTGCGCGATCTGCGTCTCCTGGGCGGTGAGCCGGTCGCGGGCGTCGTGCTTGCGGCGGATCCGCTCGCCGCTCGCGCGCAGTTCGCGCAGCGCGCGCTCCGACCAGGGCACCGCGCCGAGCGCGTCGAACGTCTCGGCCGCCGCGCGCAGCGGCGCCCTGGCCTCGGCGGCGCGGCGCTGGCGGCGCAGCCACGCGCCCCACGCGTACCGCAGCCGCGCCCGTTCGAACGGCCAGCCCACCAGGTCGTCGCGGAGCGCCCGCCTGAACAGCTCCTCGGCGCTCTCGTCGGGCGCGGTGACGGCCCGGATGTAGGCGAGGGCGACCTGCCCGACCGGCGACCCGCTTTCCTCGATCACCGGGGTCAGCTCGCCGGCGACCGCGCACAGCTCCGCCTGCCGTCCGCTGAGCAGGGCCGCCTCCGCCAGGTGCGGCAGTGCCCACAGCCGCAGGTTCTGGTTGTAGCTGACCTCGCTGGGGGTGAAGATCGGGCGCAGCGCGTCCCAGGCCGCCTCGAAGGCTCCGTCGGCCAGCTCGGCGGCCCCCTTCGCGAACTGCACCAGGGACAGCATCGGGTACGCCCCCGCCGACATGAACGCCTGTTCCACCCGCGCGGCGAGATCGCGCGCGACGTCCGTCGCGCCGCGCAACGCGTGGATCTCGGCGGACGCGGCGTCCGCGGTGAGCACCCACTGCGGCTGCCGGGTCTCCAGGGCCAGTGCCCTGCCCTCGGCGGCGGCGATGACCCCGAGCCGGGTGTCGCCGAGCCGGGCCGCCGACGTCGCCTGCCCGACGAGCGAGTGCGCGAGCGACCCGAACGGCCCCCGCGCCCGCATCCCCGCGACCGACTCCGCGTACATCCGGGCCCCCAGCGGGAACGCCCCGACCGCGTTCGCCGCGTCGCCCAGCATTTGCAGGTTGTGCGGGCTGACCCAGCTCGCCTTGCTCAGCGCGTCGAGCTGGCGGAGTACCTGCCTGCCGCGCTCGACGGGGCTGATCATCGCGAGCGACGAGACGATCTGCGGGTCGTCCTCGGGCACGGCCAGCCGTTCGATCGCGGAGAGCACGAGCGCGCGGCTCTCCCGCGGGGGATTGGCGAAGTACCAGCGCATACTCACCCTGGCCAGCCAGCGCAGCGCGAACGCCGAGCCGTCACGCGCGCGCATCTCGTCGAGGAACTCGCCGAGGTCGGACAGCCGGTCCACGCCGGTCCA
Source organism: Sphaerisporangium aureirubrum (assembly GCF_042658925.1). Classification (NCBI taxonomy): domain Bacteria; kingdom Bacillati; phylum Actinomycetota; class Actinomycetes; order Streptosporangiales; family Streptosporangiaceae; genus Sphaerisporangium; species Sphaerisporangium aureirubrum. Next base: position 15,626 of record NZ_JBHSRF010000122.1, on the reverse strand, counting down.
CACGAAATGCAGGGCAACGTCGCGGAAGTAGGTGAGCCGTGACCGGTCGACCTGGGCCAGGTCGGCGTCCTCCGCGCGGCCGACAAGGCGTTCCAGGGCGGCGCGATCGCCGAGGTCGAAGGCCATGAAGGCGGCGTCGACCAGCCGCGCGCCCCGGCGCACGGGGTCCGCGGTGAGGTAGGCGGCGCGCTCCAGCGCCTCCAGGGCACGTCCCGTGGCGCCCCTGCCCTCGGCGCGCAGCGCGGCGGCGGCGAGGCCGGCCGCGATGTCGTCGTCGTAGGTGGCGGCGGCCGCCGCCCGGTGCCAGATCTTGCGGTCGTCGTCATCGGGCAGGACGCCGGCGAGCGCGGCGTGCGCCTCGCGGGACAGGCCGGTCCCGGCCGCCTGGACGATCGCCGACCTGACCAGCGGGTGCCGGAACCGGACGCGCGCGACGTCGGCCACGACCAGCCCCGCCCGGGTCGCGGGAACCAGCGCGGACGCCCCGATCGGCCTGCCCGTCAGCAGGGACGCGGCCCGGGTGTTCTCCTCGATCGCGTCGTCCTCGTTGACGGCGGCGACGAGCGTCAGGATCCTGGTGTCGGCGGGCAGCGCGGCCAGCGCCTGGGCGAACGCCCGCTCCAGCCGCTCGGTCAAAGGCAGCCTGCTCGACGCGAGGAGCTCCTGGTCCTGCCGGGAGGCCAGCGCGGCGAATTCGATCAGCGCGAGCGGATTGCCTTCCGCCTCCGCCAGCACGCGGGCGCGCAGCGCGATGCCCAGCTCGGGAGCGACCCGCGCCAGCAGCTCCGCCGCCGCCTGGCCGGTCAGCGGCGGCACGGTCAGCACGGGCAGCCCCGACGCGGCGAGCCTGGTCCGCGCGTCGGCGTCGTCGCGCAGGGTCGCCAGCAGCACGACGGCGTCCGAGCGCAACCGGCGGCCGACGAACGCGAGCACCTCCCAGCTCGGCTCGTCCAGCCAGTGCGCGTCCTCGACGGCGAGCACCACCGGCGAATCGCCCGCCAGGGCGGACAACCGGTGCAGCACCGACATCGCGGCGCGCAGCGGGCCGCCGTGGAGGTCGCCGGCCACGAGCCCGGTCCCCGCGAGCAGCCTGCGCAGCCCTTCGTAGGGGGCCTGGCCCTCGGCGGGCACGCCGGTCACGGTCAGCACGCGCGCGTCCCTGGCCGCGGCCTCGGCCGTGACGACCCCGAGCAGCGCCGACTTGCCGACGCCCGCCGCGCCGCTCAGCATCAGCGCGCCGCCACCCAGCTTCGCCTCGTCCAGCAGCGCCAGCAGGTCGCGCAGTTCGGCGTCTCGTCCCACGAGGGCGGGCGGCGCCGCGGCGACGATGCTCATATCGCCTCCTCCGGCGTGCCGTCCCGGCGCGAGCGCTCCGTGACCAGGGCGAGCACCTTGTGCGTGGCGGTGTCCATCAGGCCGCGGCCTGGCGGATGAGGTCGGCGACCACCGCGGGCTGGGAGACGTGGACGGCGTGGCTGCCGATGGCCTCGACGACGACCGCTCCGGCGCGCCGGGCCATGGTGCGCTGGGCCGGCGGCGGGATCATGCGATCCGCGGTGGCCACCAGGTACCAGCTGCGCCTGTGCCGCCAGGCCGGCTCGGTGACCGTCCCGCCGAGGGTGTCCACGTTCCAGGGGACCTGCGCGTCCGCCATGAACGCGGCGGTCCGCGCGGGCAGGTCGGCGGCGAACGAGCCGTGGAACCTGTCCCGGTCGAGGAGCAGGAAGCCGTCGCGCGGGGGCAGGATCGGCGGCACCGGCGCCCCGGCCGCCGGGTCGGCGGTGAGGGTGGCGACCGATTCGCCCTTCTCGGGGGCGAACGCGGCGATGTACGCGAGCACCGCGACGTTGGGGTGGGTCCCGGCTTCGCTGATGACGACCCCGCCGTAGCAGTGGCCGACCAGGACGGCCGGGCCGTCGAGGCCGTCGAGGATCCGGCGGGTCGCGGCGACGTCACCCTCCAGCGACAGCGCCGGGTTCTGCGCGACCCGCACGTGGAAGCCGTCCCCGGCGAGCTCGTCGTAGACGCCCCGCCAGCCGGATCCGTCCACGAAGCCACCGTGCACGAGCACAATGTTCCTGATGGCCGTCATGGCCGCTCCTGACCTGGACGACAGGCCCGACGCCTGTCCGGTGGCCCTATTCAAGCCGCATGGAAGATCACGAGCCACGCAGGACAGCACGCAGAGTTCCGCACTCGACCGGCCTCCGGCCGGTACATGACGACACTCGCCCGCCTGTGGCGTCGACGCGCCGCGACGCGCTCGGATCGTCTTGCCGTGCCTGTGGCGGGGTACGGCCGTCCGACACTACTTTTGTGGTTGTTCGTATCGCCGGTGATGGTCGGGGAGATATGGCGAATATCGTGCTGTTTCATCACGTGCTGGGGCTCACGCCGGGCGTCACCGCGTTCGCCGACGAGCTGCGGCGGGCCGGGCACACCGTCCACACACCCGACCTCTTCGAGGGCCGTACGTTCGGCGGCATCGAGGAGGGGATGGATCACGTCCAGCGAGTCGGCTTCGGCGCGATGATCGAGCGCGGTACCCGAGCGGTCGAGGACCTGCCCGCCGACCTGGTCTACGCCGGCTTCTCGATCGGTGTCCTCTCCGCGCAGAAGCTGGCTCAGACCCGGCCGGGCGCGCGGGGCGCGCTGCTGTACTACGCCTGCGCGCCGCTCAAGGAGTTCGGCGACGCCTGGCCGGACGGGGTGCCCGTCCAGGTGCACGGCATGGACGCCGATCCCTTCTTCGCCGGCGAGGGCGACATCGGTTTCGCCCGGGAGGTGGTCGCGTCGGCCGCGCGGGGCGAGCTGTTCCTCTATCACGGTGACCAGCACTATTTCGCCGACCACACGCTGCCGTCCTACGACCCGGACTCCGCCGCGCTGCTGCTTTCCCGCACGCTGACGTTCCTGAGGTCGCTCGCGTGACGACCTAGGGGCAAGCCGGGGCCGGCTGATCTGCCGTCCTCGCGCACCGGCGCGCCACCATCACTTCACCGCCGGCCTTTCAGGTTCGGCGACACGTGCGGGTACACGAGCTGGTTCCGGGCACCGGCCGGCGCCACCCGCATCCAGATCGTGTCGCCGCTGGCCAGGTGCCGGGATATGACAATCACTGTCCTGACGTCCGACCGGCCGATGTCAACTCGTTATCCGCGGCGGGGGTGCGGGCCGGATTTGCGCGTGTTACAACCCTCGTGGGTTGATCGCGGAGACAGAGAAGGGGCGGTGAACCACGTGGCGCAGGAGCGAGACCTCCGGCGCGCCGCCGGTGGCACCGCCCGGCCGGCGGCAGACGCCGGGCACGTCTCGGTAAACGGCTCCGGCCTCGGCGGCCGAGACTGCACTCCGATCCTCACCCATCGACGATCATCGGCAACGAGCGCGGCGGCGCGCGCCTCGCCTGACACCGTCCCCCGGTCAGGAAAGGTACCCCTCCATGTCACCACGTTCTCGAACGTGGGCCAGGCCCCTCCCCGCGGCCTCCCAACCCAACGCCCGCCGCCCCCTGCCCGGGTTGGTTGCGGCGATGGCCCTCGTACTCCTGCTCCCCTTCCTCTCCCTCGTCGCGCCGTCCGCGGCCGCGGCGGGTGCCACGAGCGCCGCCGGCGCCGCGGAACCCGCCTTCAAGATCCTCGTCTTCTCCAAGACCACCGGCTTCCGGCACGACTCGATCCCCGACGGCGTCGCGGCCGTACAGAAGCTCGGCCTGGAGAACGACTTCGCGGTCGACGCGACCGAGGACAGCTCGCTGTTCACCGACGAGAACCTGGCGCAGTACCAGGCCGTCGTCTTCATGTCCACGACCGGCGACCCGCTGAGCACCCAGGACCAGAAGGACGCCTTCCAGCGTTACATCCAGGGCGGTGGCGGCTACGCCGGTGTCCACGCGGCGTCCGACAGCGGCTACGACTGGGAGTGGTACGGCAAGCTGGTCGGCGCGTACTTCAAGTCGCACCCGGCGATCCAGCAGGCCACCGTCAAGGTCGAGGACCCGGCGCACCCCTCGACGCAGGGCCTGCCGACCTCGTGGTCCCGCACCGACGAGTGGTACGACTTCCAGGCCGACCCCCGCGGCACCGTGCACGTGCTGGCGTCGCTGGACGAGAAGTCCTACACCGGCGGCACCATGGGCGCCGACCACCCGACGGCGTGGTGCCAGGACTTCCAGGGCGGCCGCTCGTGGTACACCGGGCTCGGCCACACCAAGGAGAGCTTCGCCGAGCCGCGGTTCCTGAGCATGCTCCTCGGCGGCATCAAGACCGCCGCGGGCGCGGAGAAGGCGGACTGCTCCGCCTCGCAGAGCGGCGGCTTCGAGAAGACCACCCTCGACGACAACACCGCGAACCCGATGATGCTGGACGTCGCCAAGGACGGCCGCGTCTTCTACATCGACCGGCTCGGCGACGTCAAGATCATCAAGCCTGCCGGCGGCACCGTGACGGCCGCGCGCCTCACCGTGTTCACCGCCAACGAGAGCGGCCTGCTCGGCCTGGCCCTCGCCCCCGGCTTCGACAGCAACAAGTGGGTCTACCTCTACTACTCGCCGGCGGGCACGAACGTCGACCGGCTGAGCCGTTTCACCGTGACCGGCGACAGCCTGGACATGGCGAGCGAGAAGACGATCCTCGACGTGCCGGTGCAGCGCGCCGAGTGCTGCCACCACGGCGGCGGCATGGTCGTCGACCAGAAGACGGGTGACCTGTGGCTCGGCACCGGTGACAACACCAACCCGTTCGCGTCCGACGGCTACGCCCCGCTCGACGAGCAGCCGGGCCGTGCCGCGTGGGACTCGCAGCGCACCGCGGGCAACACCGACGACCTGAGCGGCAAGCTGCTGCGGATCCACCCCGAGGCCGACGGCACCTACACCGTGCCCACCGGCAACCTGTTCGCCCCGGGCACCGAGAAGACCAGGCCCGAGATCTACGCCATGGGCCTGCGCAACCCCTTCCGGATCGGGCTCGACCCGAAGACCGGATACCCCATGGTGGCCGACTACGGCCCCGACGCCGGTTCCAGGAGCCCCACGCGCGGCCCGGAGAACACCGTCGAGTGGAACCTCATGAGCAGGCCGGGCAACTACGGCTGGCCCTACTGCGTCGGCGACAACACGCCGTACATCGACTACGACTTCGCCACCAGGACCTCGCGGGCGGCGTTCGACTGCGCGGCGCCGGTCAACGACTCGCCCAACAACACGGGCCTGGCGAACCCGCCGCCGATGATCCCCGCGACCGTCTGGTACCACGCCGCCATCGACGCGCAGAACTTCCCCGAGCTGAACGGCGGCGCGCCGATGGCGGGTCCCGTCTACCGGTACGACCCCGGGCTGACCTCGACCACCAAGTGGCCGGCCTACTGGGACGGCAAGGCGATCTTCGGTGAGTGGAACACCAACAAGATCTTCTCGTTCCAGGTCAACGAGGACACCACCTCGCTCGTCAAGATCAACCAGATCCTCGCGTCCTTGAGCTTCAAGCGGCCCATGGACCTCAGGTTCGGCCCCGACGGCGCGATGTACCTGATCGAGTGGGGCTCCGGCTTCGGCGGCGACAACGCCGACTCAGGCGTCTACCGCGTCGACTACGTCAAGGGCACCCGGCCGCCGATCGCCCGCGCCTCGGCGGACAGGACCGACGGCCCGGCGCCGCTGCGCGTCCAGTTCTCCAGCGAGGGCTCGCTGGACCCGGAAGGCAAGGTGCTCACCTACGCCTGGGACTTCGACGACGACGGCACCGTCGACTCCACCGACCCGAACCCGGCGCACACCTACACCGGCGCGGGCAACTACAGCGCGGTCCTGACGATCACCAACACCGACGGCGTCAAGGCCACGGCGAGCATCCCGATCGTCGCGGGCAACACCCGCCCGACGGTCACGCTGACCCCGCCGCCGGACGGAGGGTTCTTCGAGTTCGGCGACCAGGTGAGGTACAAGGTCGCCGTCACCGACCCCGAGGACGGCACCATCGACTGCACCAAGGTCAAGGTGCAGGCGTATCTCGGTCACGACAGCCACGGCCACCCGCTCGACGAGCACCAGGGCTGTGAAGGCGTGCTGCAGACGCTCACCGACAGCGGCCACGGCACCGACGACAACCTGTTCTACATCCTGGAGGCCACCTACGCCGACAACGGCGGCTCCGGCGGCGCGGCCAGGTCGCTCACCGGCCGGGGACAGGTAGTCCTGCAGCCCAAGCGCAAGCAGGCCGAGCACTTCACCGAGACCGGCCGCGTCGCGGACGGCACCGGCACCGACAACCCCGGCGTCCAGCCGGAGACCACCACCGACCCGCAGGGCGGGGCCCGGAACATCGGGTTCATCCAGGACGGCGACTGGTGGTCGTTCGCCCCGGCCAACCTCGGGGGCATCACCGCGATCCGGATCCGGGCGTCGTCCGGCAACAACGGCGGCACCGTGCAGGTGCGGCTCGGCGACCCCGAGACCGGCACACTGCTCGGCTCGGTCGACGTGCCGGGCACCGGCGGCTGGCAGACGTTCGACGACTACACGGTCAACCTGACCGGCTCGCCGGCGCAGACCGGGCCGCTGTACTTCGTCGCGCGCAAGCCGGCGGGCGCCGCCGCCGACGCCTACCTGGTCAACGTCAACTGGATGGACTTCGTCGGCAAGGGCGTCACCGAGAACCAGCGTCCGGCGGTGACCGCGACGGCCACCCCGTCGACCGGCGTCGCGCCGCTGACGGTCACCTTCACGGCCACGGCCACCGACCCCGAGAGCGACGAGCCGCTCACCTACAAGTGGAACTTCGGGGTGAGCGGCGCGCCGCAGCCGGACACCGCCGAGGCGAGCTACACCTACGCCGCCCCCGGCACCTACAACGCGACCGTGAAGGTGACCGACTCCAAGGGCGCGGCCACCACCGCGCAGGTCACGGTCAAGGTGGACGCGGTGAGCTCGCAGTGCCTGACCGGCCGTTCCGACGACTTCCTCGGGACGGGGCTCGACCGGGACCGCTGGTCGGTCGTCCGGGAGAACCAGGACCTGCGGGTCGCGGACGGCAAGCTCGTGATCCCGACGTTCCTCACCGACATCTACAGCACCGGCGGCGACACGCCGAACATCGTGGTGCAGCCGGCGCCGTCCGGTCCCTGGACGGCCACCGCCAAGCTCACGATGGACGCGCGTGACGCGTACCAGCAGGCGGGCCTGGTCGTCTACGGCGACGACGACAACTACGCCAAGATGGTGCTGGAGGCACGGGGGACGAACGACCACGCCAACCGCGTGTTCCAGTTCATCCGTGAGGAGAACGGCTCGCCCAACGAGGTGGGGGAGAGCAACTCCGCCACGCTCGGGGACGCCTACCCCGACACGGTGTACGTCCGCTTCGTCAGCGACGGCACCGGCATCACCGCGCACTACTCGGCCGACGGTGCGACCTACACCGCCATGGCGCAGACCAAGGCGCTCGCCGGGATCACCAGCCCGAGGATCGGCATGATCTCGCTGGCGGCCACCGGCACCCGCCCGGTGGTGGACGCGGCGTTCGACTGGTTCCACATCACCCCCGACGACACCGCGGCCGGCCCGGGTCCGGACGACGAGTTCGACGGCACCCTCCTCGACGCCTGCCGCTGGAACGCCTCGGTGCGCCTCGACCCCGTGACGGCGCGGGTGGCCGACGGCGCGCTGCGGATCGACACCCAGACGGGTGACATCTACGGGACCGGCAACAGCGCTCCGAAGAACTTCGTCCTGCAGAAGACGCCGGACGGGGACTGGACGCTGGAGACGAAGATCGACGCGTCGGCGCTCAACGAGGCCTACCAGCAGGGCGGCCTGATCGTGTACGCCGGTGACGACGATTACGTGAAGCTCGACTACATCACCGACAACGCCGCGGGCTCGGCGGTCACGCGCAGGATCGAGCTGCGCAGCGAGGCCGCCGGGACCGTGCGGGACCCGCAACCACAGGTCACCGGCCTCACCGCCGGCGTCTGGTGGCTGCGCCTGGCGAAGCAGGGGGACGTCTTCCACGGCTACTACTCCTCCGACGGCACCACCTGGACCGAGGTCGCCGCGAACGGCGCGCCGGCCCCGGTGACCAACGGCGCGCTCGCCGGTGGCGCCAAGGCCGGCCTGTTCGCCTTCGGCGGGAGCCAGACGGCGTCCAAGACCGCCGCGTTCGACTACTTCCACCTCACCGAGGGCGGGGAGGACGAGGACGAGACGGCCCCGGTGACCTCGGCGGTCACCGACCCGGCGGAGCCGGCGAGCGGCTGGTTCACCGCGCCGGTGACGGTCACGCTGACCGCCGCCGACGAGGAGAACGGCAGCGGTACCGACCGCACGGAGTACCAGCTGGACGGCGGCGAGTGGACCGCGTACACCGAGCCGGTCGTCGTCTCCGGCGACGGCCCGCACACGCTCGCCTACCGCTCCGCCGACAAGGCCGGCAACGTCGAGGACGCCAAGACCCTCGCGCTCAAGGTGGACGCGACGGCACCGATGACCAGCGCCACGTCCGCCCCGGCGAACGACGACGGCTGGCACAACGGCGCCGTGCCGGTCACCCTCTCCGCGACGGACCAGACGTCCGGCGTGGCGCGGACCGAGTACTCCCTGGACGGCGGCGCCTGGACGCCGTTCACCCAGGTGGTCGACATCTCGGGTCAGGGCTCGCACGAGCTGCAGTACCGCTCGGCCGACAACGCGGGGAACGTCGAGGCGATCAAGGCCGTGACGGTCAGGATCGGCACGAGGGCCCCCACCGTCCTGGTCACTGGGGTCGCGAACGGCAAGCAGTACGGCGACGGCCAGGACCTGCGGATCGCGTGGGAGGCCGTCGACACCGGGTCAGGGGTGAAGACGGTGACCGGCACGCTCGACGGCCGTCCGTACAGGCCGGGGACGGTGACACCGCTCCACCAGCTGGCGCTGGGCGAGCACACGCTCACCGTCACCGCCGTCAACAAGGCCGGCAACCAGACCGTGCAGACGGTGAGGTTCTCCGTCGTCACCTCGACGGAGGACATCGGCAAGCTGATCGACCGCTTCAAGGCGCAAGGGAAGCTCAGCCGCAAGGGCGCGGAGAAGCTCCACAAGGCGCTCTGCGACGTGCGCAAGGCCGAGGACAAGAGGGGCGGGGACCACAAGAAGATCGTCAAGGAGCTCGAGAACTTCAAGAAGGTCGTCGACGACAGGAAGGTCGTCACCGACGGCCAGGTCCGGACCACGCTCCTGCGCGACGCCGACGCGCTGATCGTCCGGTACGGCGGCACCCCGAGAAGGTGACCGTGCGCGGGGTGCCGGCCCCACCGGCACCCCGCCGACCCCGAGGGGATCCATCACGCGTGAACAAGACGATCAGGTGCCCTGGTCGGCGACCTTGAGGTGGATCGAGCCGTCCCACTCGACGAGGACGGACGCGCGGAGCTCGGCGGAGCGGCTGTGCACGACGCCGTTGGTGAGAAGCTCCGAGAGCACCAGGACGGCGTCGTCGCGGCGCGCATGGCCGACGAGGACCTTTCTCAGCCATCGCCTTCCTTCGCCGACGGACGCCTCCGATCCGGGAAGCACCACGGTTTCCTCCCGCTTGCCGGAGGAATAGATACGCATTCGCCGGTTTCCTTCGTTAGGGGATCTTGACCCCTTCAGAGAACCGTCCAGCCGGTGCGTTATGCGGATGTCCCGGCGGACATTCGGCCCGACTTTTCTTTCCGATCGGCCCTCCTTTTCCCCCCGCGATCGGCTACTTTCCGTGGTGACGACATCGCCGGAGGTGACCGTGGCCGGTCAGCGCACCCCTTTCGTCCAGGCCTGCGCGGAGCGCGGCTGGAACCGCCCCGTCGCCTTCCTGGCCTCAGTCCCTCGGAACTCGGTTTCCCGCCGCCGCCATATGGTGAAAATTATTCGTGCGCGTTCCTCATATCTGGCGAAACGGAGGAAACGGATGTGAAACGGCGTACATTCGTGACCAGTGCGGTCGGTACATCGGCAAGTGTCGCTTTCAGTTCCTTCGTGCCGCCAGAGAACGTTGGAATGCGACATGTCCACGAGCTGCGCACCGAACTGCGAGCCCTGCGCCTCATGGGCGAGCCGCGAGGCGGGTGCCTACTCCCTGATGGGTGATCACACCGCCGCTCGCGCACGATTGGCTCGCGCGATGCGACTGATGGAAGGCGCCGATCCGGAACGGCCCGAATGGACCGCCTACTGCGACTGGGCCGAGCTGGATCTCTACCAGGCGGAGCCGCGGCCACGACCCTGGAAGGTCTCGACCAGCTCCGTGAAGTGTCATCCGGACGCGTGACACTCACATGATCAAGGTGCGCGACACGCTGGCGTCAGTGGACGCCAAGAGCGCCCGAGAGGCCGCGGACGCCTTGACCCAGCACCTCAGGTAATAAGCCCCGGTCCAAAGTCCCGCCGTACATCCCGGGACGCGGGATCTCCGGAGTGACGGCTCACGTGCCGGCCGCCGCGTCCTGGATCACCCACGTCCAGGGATCGGAGAACTCCGGTTCCGCCTCGGCCGGTGAGGGTGGCTGACAGAAACTTTCACCTCGTCGAACGACCGCCCGGCCGCCGGGATGCGATCGGGCCGGGGGTTATGGCGGTCTGTGCGCGTACCGATCAACCGGCGGAATCGCGGTCAGTTGACACTTAATTTGACCGCAGTGATAGTAACTGCACGTTGCGCTCGTCCGGCTCGTTCCGCCTGACACATGCGCGGCGTGCGGTCGGTGGCTCGCCATGTCGATCTCCAGATCCGGTCGGCGCCGGCCGGCCTGGCCGCGGTGGGAGCAGGTGCGCCGTTGCCGGGCTCCGCCGGTGTGTGCCGCGCACGCCACAACCGATTCAGAGCGCCGTCGTGACACCCTCGGAGGGCGAAATGAGAAAACGCTCGATCATCAGCGCGGTACTGGCGGCGGCGGTCGTGCCGGTCTGCGCCGGAATAATGGCGCTGACCACGACGCCGACGGCTGTCGCGGCGGTCGGCGGCTCGGGGCCTTACCCGGCTGACTACGAGACCTCCACCGGTCTGCCCAATCACACCATCTACCGGCCCGGAACCCTGCCGTCGGAGAAACTTCCCATTTACGTGTGGGGCAACGGAGGCTGTTCCGCCAACGGGCTCTCGCAGCTGAACTTCCTGCGCGAGATCTCCTCGCACGGCTTCCTGGTCATCGCCAGCGGCGCCCCGAACGGCTCAGGCTCGACGACGTCCCAGCAGCTCACCCAGTCCATCGACTGGGCGGTCGCGGAGAACAGCCGCCAGGGCAGCAAATACTTCGGCAAGCTGGAAACCGGCAAGATCGCGGTAGGAGGGTTCTCCTGCGGGGGGCTGGAGGCTTACGCGGTCTCCAACGACTCACGGATCAGTACGACCACGATCTTCAGCAGCGGGTTGCTGAACGACTCCGACGACTACCAGCTGCGCCGGCTGACCAAGCCGATCGGCTACTTCATCGGCGGGTCCAGCGACATCGCCTACCCGAACGCCATGGACGACTGGGGCAAGCTGCCGGCCGGGCTGCCGGCGTTCATGGGCAACCTGAACGTCGGGCACGGCGGCACCTACGGCCAGACCAACGGCGGCGAGTTCGGCCGCGTGGCCGTGCTGTGGCTCAAATGGCGCCTGAAGGGCGACAGGACCTCCGGCACCAACTTCGTCGGCGGCGGCTGCGGCCTGTGCAACACCCAGTGGCAGGTCCAGCAGAAGAACCTCACGCTCGACGGCGGCGACCCGACCGTCACCCCGACGCCGACCGTCACCCCGACCGTCACGCCGACGCCGACCCCGACCTCCGGGACGTCGTTCCGGTTGCGCAACGAGGCGGCGGGCCGGTGCGTCGACTCACCGAACAGCGCCACCGCCAACGGCACCCAGTTGCAGGTCTACGACTGCCACACCAACCCCAACCAGAGGTTCACCTACACCTCGGGCAGGCAGCTGCAGATCCTCGGCAAGTGCGTGGACTCCCCGACCAACGCCGGCTCCGGCACCCGCGTCCAGCTCTACGACTGCCACGGCAACAACAACCAGCAGTGGGTCTTGAACTCCAACGGCACCGTCACCAGCGTCGCCAACAACCTGTGCCTCAACGCCACCGGCACCGGCAACGGCTCCGGTGTGACCATCAACTCCTGCAACGGCTCCGCCAACCAGAGATGGACCCAGGCGTAGTCCACGACCGATCTCCACTCCGCGTTCACCGGCTGATCGCGACTGACCCAGGACGGAACGCACGGTAGCGGCGGGCCGGGACCGATGTCCCGGCCCGCCGCGGTGTCGGGTGGGGAGGGTTGACCGGTGGGTTGCCGGGTGTGACCGTAAACAGGGGCAGAGGGGGAGGAATCAGGCGGAGAAACCGGAGATATCGGACATAGGGGTTGAGCTGGTGGTTCAGGGAGGAGATCGGATCGTGATCTGTGGTGGGGTTGACCGGGTTTGTGAGAGCGTTAACACTCGCTGAAGACCAATGTGAGGTAGATGACATGTTCGCGCTAACAGCAACACGTACCTCACGGCTGATTTCGGTATCTGGTGAATCCTTCGCGCCGTGAATGTGCCGGCGTGCGTCGCATCTGAGGAGACCATCGTGTTGACCGCGTACCTCACCCTCGATCCCGCGTTCCGGGTCGCGCCCGTCCGGCGGCGCACGTTCGGGACGTTCGTCGAGCATCTCGGGCGGTGTGTGTACACCGGCGTGTACGAACCCGGGCATCCCACGGCCGACGAGGACGGGTTCCGGCGGGACGTGCTGGACCTGGTGCGGGAGCTGGGGGTGACCACCGCGCGCTACCCGGGCGGTAACTTCGTGTCGGGATACCGCTGGGAGGACGGGGTCGGGCCGCGGGAGCGGCGGCCCCGCAGGCTGGACCTCGCGTGGCACAGCACCGAGACCAACGAGTTCGGGCTGGACGAGTTCATCGCGTGGACCCGCAAGGCGGGGGTGGAGCCGATGATGGCGGTCAACCTCGGCACCCGGGGCATCGCCGAGGCCCTCGACCTGCTGGAGTACTGCACCGTCGAGCAGGGCACCCACCTGTCCGACCTGCGCGTCGCCAACGGCGCCAAGGAGCCGCACGGCATCAGGATGTGGTGCCTCGGCAACGAGATGGACGGCCCCTGGCAGATCGGCCACAAGACCGCGCACGAGTACGGCCGCCTGGCCGCCGAGACCGCCCGCGCCATGCGCATGGTCGACCCCGCGCTGGAGCTGGTGGCCTGCGGCAGCTCCGGTTCGAGCATGGAGACCTTCGGCGCCTGGGAGGCGGCGGTCCTGGAGGAGACCTACGACCTGGTCGACTTCATCTCCTGCCACGCCTACTACGAGGAGCACGACGGCGACCTCGGCTCCTTCCTCGCCTCGGCCGTGGACATGGACCACTTCATCGACTCGGTGGTGGCCACCGCCGACGCCGTCGGCGCCCGGCTGAAGAGCAAGAAGAAGATCGACATCTCGTTCGACGAGTGGAACGTCTGGTACCTGTCCCGCTTCCAGGGCGCCGAGCCGCCACGGGACTGGCCGGTCGCCCCCCGCCTGCTGGAGGACCACTACCACCTGGCCGACGCCGTGGCCTTCGGCGGCCTGCTGATCTCCCTGCTGCGGCACAGCGACCGCGTCACCTCGGCCTGCCTGGCCCAGCTGGTCAACGTCATCGCCCCCATCATGACCGAGCCCGGCGGCGGCGCCTGGCGCCAGACCACCTTCCACCCCTTCGCCCAGGCGTCCCGGCACGCCGCCGGCCACGTGCTGCGCACCGAGCCGGTCTCGCCGTCGTACGTCACCGAGCGGTACGGCGAGGTCGCCACCCTGGACGCCGTCGCCACCCACGACGAGGAGACCGGCGCCACCACGCTGTTCGCGGTGAACCGCTCCGTGGACCAGCCGCTCACCCTCACCACGAGCCTGCGGGGCCTCGGCCCGGTGCGCCTCGCCGAGGCCACCACCCTGTCCGGCCCCGACCCCTACGTCCGCAACACCGCCGACGCCCCCGGCACGGTGGTGCCGCGGCCCAACTCCGACGTCCGCCTCGCCGACGGCACGCTGGAGATCACGCTTCCCCCCGTCTCGTGGAACGTGATCCGTCTCGACCGGCCCTGACCCGCTCCGGCCGCGGGGCCGGCCGCGGTGGCGATCATCGTGCCGTCCCCGCCGCCGGATCGTGCGCGGTGCCGCGCACACCGGCCCGGCCGGCGGGTGACCGGAAACTCCTTCTGGGGCGGATGTGACGCTAACAACGCCGCCCTCCAGGGGATCCGCTGGATCAACAGCGCGTTAACGCGGTGTTTCAGTGTGACCTGACCGTAATAGCGGGACACTTGACGGTCCCCATTGTTAGCGTTCACAGTCGTGCTCAGACCAGGAGAGGGGAGCAGCGCGTTGGGAACCCCACCGGCACGTCACCCACCGGTGATGGCCGATGTCGCCAAAGCGGCGGGCGTGTCGCACCAGACCGTCTCGCGGGTGCTGAACGATCACCCCAACGTCCGCGCGGAGACCCGGGCCCGGGTGCTCGCGGCGATCGACCGGCTCGGCTACCGCCGCAACCTGCTCGCCCGCGCACTGGTCACCAGGCACTCGCGCACCCTCGGTGTCGTCAGCTTCGACACCGCGCTGTACGGCCCGGCCAGCACGGTCTACGGCATAGAGCAGGCCGCCCGTGCCGCGGGCTACTTCGTCAGCATCGTCTCGCTGCGCACGATCGACCGGGCGGGCGTCCGCGACGCCGTGGACTACCTGGCCGGGCAGAGCGTGGACGGCGTCGTGATCGTCGCCCCGCAGCGCTCGGCGGCCAGCGCCCTCGCCGACCTGCCGCGCGACCTGCCGGCGGTGGCGGTGGAGGGCGGCCACGAGGGCGAGGTCTCGGTGGTGTGCGTCGACCAGGTGGAGGGCGCCCGCCTGGCCACCGCCCACCTGCTCGACCTCGGCCACAGCACCGTCTGGCACGTCCAGGGACCGGCGGACTGGCTGGAGGCCGAGGGGCGCGTCGAGGGCTGGCGCTCCGCCCTGGAGGCCGCCGGCCGCCCGGTGCCCGAGCCGCTGCCCGGCGACTGGAGTCCGCGGTCGGGCTACCAGGCCGGGCGCCTGCTGGCCAAGCAGTCGGGGGTGACGGCGGTGTTCGTGTCCAACGACCAGATGGCGCTCGGCGTGCTCCGGGCGTTCAGCGAGGAGAGGGTGCGGGTGCCCGAGCAGGTCAGCGTGGTCGGTTTCGACGACATACCCGAGTCGGCGTACTTCTCCCCGCCTCTCACCACCGTCCGCCAGGACTTCGGGGCGGTGGGCCGCAGCAGCATCGAGGTTCTCCTCAGGCAGATCGAGGGCTCCGGGTCCGTCCCCCGCGAGCGTCTCGTCGTTCCCCCCAGATTCGTGGCCAGGGCGAGCACGTCACCCCTGACCTAGCCCCACCCGGACGGCAACACGAAGACGAAATCCCCCGGGGGCGCGCGATACCGGCGCCCCCGCGAACGGAAGGAAACATCCCCCATGCTGAAGAGGATCTCCGCACTCCTGTTAGCGGGCCTGACGGTCATGGCCGCGGCCGGCTGCGGCGGCGGTGGTGGCGGTGGTGACACCGGTGCCAAGGCCGGGGACAGTGGTGCGATCACGATGGGTTTCTCGCAGGTTGGTGCGGAGAGCGGGTG
>NZ_JBHSRF010000121.1:0-18207 GCF_042658925.1 Sphaerisporangium aureirubrum | reverse complement strand
GGTGGGAGGTTCCGGGGGTCAGGTGGGAGGTTCCCTGGGTTGGGTGGGAGGTTCCCTGGGTTGGGGAGGTGCCGGGGGTGCGGGGTGGGGGGTCGGAGGGGGTGGTGGTGGGGAGGCAGGTGGTGCAGGCGGAGAAGCCTTCTTCGCGGGCTTCCTCGTAGGTGAGTTCCTCGTGGTCGCGGCCGGCGAGCTGGCGGCATCCGGGGAGGTGGAAACGCCTGCGGCCGGGGATGACGAGCACGATGGTGTCCGGCGACGGGCGGCTGCCCACGGGCATGCGTGGGGCGCCGGGCGCGGAGGAACCGCGGGGCGGGCCCTGGGCGGCCGTGGGACGCGCCGAGGCGGGGTGCGCCGCCGCGGGCGAGCTCACGGGTCGGGCCAGGGTGGGGGATGGTCCACGAGCGGGGGCCGCCGCGGCGGCCATGGCTCCGGGCCTTCCCATCGCGCCACCGGCGACGCCCGCACCGACCGGAGGCATCGGCGGGGCCGGAGCCGCCGTCGTGCCGCCGGAGGGGAACAATTCGTGGCGTCGCAGCAACGCCCCGATCATCAGGAAGACCGCGGACAGCACGCTGACCACGATCGACCACATGACCAGGACCGCTGTTCCGGTCACCACGCCCGCGACCAGGAGGCCGAAGGCGAGAACGACCAGAATGGCGCTGAGGTAGATCACGGAAAACTCCCAGTCGCGGGTCGGCAGAAACCCTTGACCTTTACCTTAACGCCGATCGGTGTGCGGGCCGTCAACCTGGAACGCACCGGAGTGCGGCGCGGGCTCGGGGGCACCGAACGGGTTGTTCTGCCCGCCGGGGATCTGCTGCGGGCCACCGGCCGCGGCGTGCGACATCGCGGGGGCGCCGCCCATCTGACCGCCGACCACGGGGAACCCGCCGCTGCCTTCGGCCGCGACGTTCAGCTCGGCGAGCTGGTTCTCCAGGTACAGCTTCAGCCTGCTGCGATACTCACGCTCGAAGCTGCGCAGCTCGTCGACCTTGCGCTCCAGCTCGTCCCGGGTCTGCACCAGCGAGCCCATCGCCTGCCTGTGCCGCTCCTGGGCGTCGCGCTCCAGCGTCTCCGCGCGGCCACGCGCGTCGCCGATGATCTGCTCGGCCTGGCGGCGTGCCTTGCCGAGGATCTCGTCGGCCTCGCGGCGGGCCCGGGTGACCGTCTCGTCGGCTTCGCGGCGCGCGTCGGCGATGGCCTGGTCGGCGGTCTGCTGGGCGAGCGCGAGAACGCGCGCGGCGGTGTCCATGTTGTCCTCGGCGGGAGGCATCCCCATCCCGACGGGCACCGGCTCGGGCCTGATCGGCTCCGGTGGCTTCATGGGCTCCGGCTGCGGCATCATCATCTCGGGCTTTGGCTCGGCCACCGGAGCGGGCGCCATGGACATGCCCATCCCACCGGGGACCTTGCCGCGCAGGCACTCGGTCAGCTTGGCACGCAGCTCCTCGTTCTCCTGAATGAGGCGGTCGAGCTCGGCCTCCACCTCGTCGAGGAAGGCGTCTACCTCTTCCTCGTCGTACCCCGGCCTCAGCCGGGTGGTACTGAATTGCTTGTTCCGCACATCAGCGGGCGTCAGCGGCATTTCGGTCTCCTTGGCGCGCTCGGAGTCTGTCCGGAGGACGGTACCCGATCTAACGAAGCGCGGACACAATGTTGATCATGACCAAGACCACAATGAACAGCACTGTGAAGCTTAGGTCAAAGGCCACCGTACCCAACCGGAGGGGCGGAATGAAACGGCGGAGGAACTTGAGAGGTGGGTCGGTCGCCGTGTACGTGGCCTCCGCCAGCACCAGGACGGCCCCGGTGGGCCGCCAGGAGCGGGCGAACGCCTGCACCGTCTCAAAGATCATTCTGCCGATCAGCAGCACGAGGTAGATCGCCAGGATCCCGACAAGGATGTCACTAATGATCCCCACGGTCGCGCCCCGCCTCCCTACCGACGTACCAGCCTCGGTCCGGACGGGCCAGGTGTGGCCGTTCACTGTTCATGATGGAACTCTAGCTCTGGTTGAAGAACCCGCGTTCCGCGATTCGGGCCTTGTCCTCGGCGGTCACCTCGACATTGGCTGGGGACAACAGGAACACCTTGTTGGTAACACGTTCAATGCTGCCATGTAGGCCAAAGACCAGACCTGCCGCGAAATCAACCAGCCGCTTCGCGTCGCTGTCGACCATTTCTGTCAGATTCATGATGACAGGGGTGCCTTCGCGGAAGTGCTCCCCGATCGTCCGCGCCTCGTTGTACGTACGCGGATGAAGGGTCGTGATCCGCGCCAGATCGGTCGTACGGCGCTCGACGACCGCGGCGCCGGACCGCGGGGCGGGCACCGGGCTCTCGGCCTCCTCCGTGCCGTCCTGCGGCGCGCCGGGGCCGCGCTCGTCGCGGCGGCGGTCGGAGTAGTCGTCGGGGTAATCGTCGTCGTCGGCGTAGCCGACGTAGTCCGGGTAGCGGTCGTCCTCCACGAGACCGAGGTAGACCGCCATCTTGCGCATCGCGCCGGCCATCGCTCCGTCGTCCTCCTGCTCATGGTCGCCGCACCCAGGGCAACCTAAGGCACCGCTGTCGACCTCTGCTCGGATACATGGACATCAAGGTCCACTCGGGGGGACATTACCTGACGAAGGGCGTCCGGCGGCCGAGCAACGCCGTACCGACGCGCACATGTGTCGCGCCGTGTGCTACCGCTTCCGCCAGATCCCCACTCATCCCCGCCGAAATCACCCCAGCCGCGGGGTGCTTCTCACGGAGAGCCGCCGAGACCTCGCGCAGCCGGGCGAACGCCGGCGCGGGGTCGGCACCCAGGGGCGCCACCGCCATGACGCCGCCGAGGGTGAGCCCTCCGGCCGCGGCGATCACGTCCGCCAGTGCCGGTACCTGATCAGGGGGGACGCCGCCGCGGCCCGGCTCGTCGTCCAGTGCCACCTGCACGAGGCAGGCGACCCGCCGCCCGGCCGCGACCGCCGCGCGGTCCAGCGCCTCGGCCAGCCTCGGCCGGTCCACCGAGTGGATCATGTCGGCGTAGGACACCACGGACCGGGCCTTGTTGGTCTGCAGCTGGCCGATGAAATGCCACCGCACCGGCAGGCCCGCGCACTCCCCGGCCTTGGCCGAGGCCTCCTGGTCCTTGTTCTCCCCGACGTCCCGCACGGCCAGCTCGCTGAGGATGCGCACGTCGGACGCCGGGTACGTCTTGCTCACCGCGATCAGCGTGATCTCGTCACGCGCACGACCGGCGGCCGCGCACGCGTCGGCGATCCGCCGCTCCACCCGCGCCAGCCCCGCCGCGATCTCGTCGCGCCGCGTGGTGCTCGCATTCTTCACGTGGGACCCGGCCACTTCGCATCTGGGGAACGCATATCAGCGCCCCAGCGTAGTGGGGGGCACCCCGCGCCGGGACGGCCGCCCCTCGGCGGGCGGCCCGGGGGTCCTGTCAGGGGGGGACCCGGCAGGGAGGAGACCCGGGGGTCTCCCCCGGGGTCACTTGAGGAAGTCGGGGACGTCCAGTTCCTCTTCCTGGTCCTCGAAGACCACCTGGCGGCGGCGGTTGGGGTCGGTGACGCGGGAGTTGATGGGCGTGGGCGGCTCGGGAGCCGGGCGCGGGACGGCCAGCGGGCTGTGGTCGTCGTCGGCGTCCTCGGCCGAGTCGCGGGACGGAGGCGCCTCGCGGACGGGCGGCGCGGGCTCGGCGGCGGGGGCCGGGGCGGGCTGCGCGGACGCCGTGGACGACACCGCCGGGGACGCGGACGGGAACGGCCGGACCGGTGAGGGACGCTGCTCCGGGCGCGGGGGCTCGGGGCGGGAGGGCGTGAAAGTGGTCGGGCGGGAGTACGGTGCCGCGGAGGCGGACGACGCCGCCGACGGGGCCGCCGAGCTGGACGCGTGGGCGGCCGGGCCGGGCGCGGAGGTCTGGGCGGCGGGGCGGGCGGGAGCCTGAGGGCGGCTGAGAGGCTGCGCTGCGGGCTTGTCCGTCTCGGGCTCGTCGAAGCCGGCGGCGATCACCGTGACCCGGACCTCGTCGCCGAGGGCGTCGTCGATCACCGTGCCGAAGATGATGTTGGCGTCCGAGGCCGCGGCGTTGGACACCAGCTGCGCCGCCTCGTTGATCTCGAACAGGCCGAGGTCGGAGCCGCCGGCGATGGACAGCAGCACGCCGTGCGCGCCGTCGATGCTGGCCTCCAGCAGCGGGCTGGACACCGCCATCTCGGCGGCGGCGACCGAGCGGTCGTCCCCGCGGGCGTGCCCTATGCCCATGAGCGCCGAGCCGGCGCCGGACATGACGGACTTGACGTCGGCGAAGTCGAGGTTGATCAGGCCGGGCGTGGTGATGAGGTCGGTGATGCCCTGCACACCGGACAGCAGCACCTGGTCGGCCGCCTTGAACGCGTCGAGCACGCTCACCTGGCGGTCGGAGATGGACAGCAGCCGGTCGTTGGGGATGACGATCAGCGTGTCGACCTCGTCGCGCAGGGTCTCGATGCCGGCCTCGGCCTGCATCGCGCGACGACGGCCCTCGAAACTGAACGGTCTGGTCACTACCCCTATGGTCAAAGCACCGAGCGATCGTGCGATGCTGGCGACCACGGGGGCGCCGCCGGTTCCGGTGCCGCCGCCCTCGCCCGCCGTCACGAACACCATGTCGGCGCCCTTGATGACCTCTTCGATCTCTTCGCGGTGGTCCTCGGCGGCCCTGCGGCCGACCTCGGGGTTGGCTCCCGCGCCGAGGCCCCGGGTGAGCTCGCGGCCCACGTCCAGCTTGACGTCGGCGTCACTCATCAGCAGCGCCTGGGCGTCGGTGTTGATGGCGATGAACTCGACGCCCTTGAGTCCCTCCTCGATCATCCGGTTCACGGCGTTCACTCCGCCGCCGCCGATGCCGACGACCTTGATGACCGCGAGGTAGTTCTGCGGTGCTGCCACGACGAGGGGCCTTTCCGCTCGTTTACTTGCATTACGTGAAGCCCGAAAGTTGCGGGCCTTATTGTTTAACTCTCACCCTCAAGTTGAGATTTAGAGTTATGTCAACCTGAGGAATGATACGGACAGTAGGGTTGCCCCTCCCCCAGGGTCAACTCACCGCGCCGCAAGCTCGTCCGGCGTGTCCCTTTCGCTCTGAAGTGACCGGGCGGCCAGGCGACCTGGCGGGCCCACCCGGGGTGGCGGGACACGTCACTTCACCGTCACGACGTCCGGCGTGCTCACGTCGTAGGCGTCACCGGGGCGTTCCAGCAACGCGATGGCGACGCGCGCCTTGTCGCGGGTGCGCTCGGCGTCGCCCCACATGATCGTACGGCCGTCGGCCAGCCTGAGGGAAACATCCCGTCCCGTCGTGGCGCGTACTTCCTGCACCCGGCGCGACAGCTCCCAGGGCAGCCCGCGCACCACGGCCAGCGCCGCGGTGGTCGCCGGGTCGTCGGGGCCGAAACTGCCGACCCGCAGCACGGGCAGGCCCACCGGTGTGGCCTCCCTGGTCTCGATCACCACGGCGTGACGGTCGACCACGGCCGCCCCGCCGGGCACCGGCAGCGCGGCCAGCGGCACGCGCTCGTCGAGGCGGATCCGCAGCGTGCTGGGCCAGGCCCGCTCCACGGTCACCGACTCGACCTGGCGAAGCGCGGCGACCCGCCGCCGCACCCCCTCGACGTCCACGGCGGCCAGCGGCTGCTGGGGCGGCACGGCGGCGGCACGGCGCACCTCTTCGGCCGAGAGCCCGTGGTTGCCCGAGACCGCGACCTTGCGCACGCCGAGCACCGGTGAGAAGAACACCAGCCACGCGGCGGCGGCCACCACCGCGCAGAAGAGCAGGACGGCGAGGCCCGTGCGCCAGGGTGCGCTCACCGTGAGGCGAGCTCGGCGATGATGTGCGGCCCGAGTTCGGTCACGTCGCCCGCGCCCATGGTGAGGACCACGTCGCCCGGGCGGGCCCGCGCGGCCACCAGGCCGGGCACCGCGGCGCGGTCCGGCGCGTACACGACCTGCTCGGACGGCAGCCGCACCTTCCCCGCGACCAGCGCGCCGGACACCCCCGGCTCGGGGTCCTCCCTGGCGCCGTAGACGTCCAGCACGATGGCCTCGTCGGCGAGCCCGAGGGCGGCGCCGAAGTCGTCGGCGAAGAAGCGCGTGCGGGAGTACAGGTGGGGCTGGAAGACCGCGATGACCCGCCCGCCGGGCCCGGAGAACGTGGCCACGACGTCGCGCGCCGCGCGCAGGTCGGCGGCCAGCTCGGTCGGGTGGTGGGCGTAGCTGTCGAACACAGCCACCCCGGCGGCCTCGCCCTTGGACTCGAACCGCCGCTTGGCGCCGGTGAACTCGGCCAGGCCCTCACGGAACTCGTCGAACGGCACCCCGAGCTCGGCGGCGACCGCCAGCGCGGCGGTGGCGTTCAGCGCGTTGTGCCGCCCCGGCACCGACAGGCGCACGTCCCCGTGGCCCTCCACGGTGAACTTCACCCCGAACCCGTCGGGGGCGATGCCGCTCACCCGGAGGTCGGCGCCCTCGGACTGGCCGTAGGTGCGCACCCGCAGCCCCCGGGCCCGCCCGAGCGCGGTCAGCGCCATGGCCCCGGGGTCGTCGGCGCACACCACCAGGGCCGAGCCGACGCGCTCCACGAACCTGGCGAAGCTGTCGTACACAGCCTGGGGGTCGCCGTAGTTGTCCAGGTGGTCGGCCTCGACGTTGGTGACCACCGCGATGGGCGGGGCCAGCATGAGGAACGACCCGTCGCTCTCGTCGGCCTCGGCCACGAACACCTCGCCCGCGCCCTCGTCGGCCCCGAGGCCGGTGGTGACGAGCTGCCCGCCCACGCAGTACGACGGGTCGCGCCCGCACTTCTGCAGGGCCACGGTGAGCATCGAGGTGGTGGTGGTCTTGCCGTGGGTGCCCGCCACCGCGATGCCGGTGCGCCCGACCATCAGCGCGGCCAGCGCCGCGGCGCGCGGGATGACCCGCAGCCCCTGGCGCAGCGCCTCGCCGAGCTCGGGGTTGGAGTCGCGGATGGCGGTGGACACCACGACGGTGTCGACGTTCTTGATGTGGGAGGCGGCGTGGCCGACGTACACGGTGGCGCCGAGCTCGCGCAGCTCGGTGACCATGGAGGAGGAGCGGGCGTCGCTGCCGGACACCGCCACCCCCCGCTTGACCAGGATGCGGGCGATGCCCGACATGCCCGCCCCGCCGATGCCGATGAAGTGCACCCGCCCGAGGTCCTGGGCCGCCACCGGCTCGACCAGCTTCACCAGGCTCATCGGCGTCCTCCGGCGATGACGTTCATGACCTCTCGGGCGAGCACCGTGTCGGCGTCCTTCCTACCGATGCGCGACGCGGCGTCCGACATGGCCACGACCCGCTCGGGGTCGCGCAGCACCGGCAGCACGGTCCGGAGGATCCAGTCGGGGGTCAGGTCGGCGTTGTCCACCATCAGCCCTCCCCCGGCCTGGACGATCGGCATGGCGTTCAGCCGTTGCTCCCCGTTGCCGTGCGGCAGCGGGACGTACGCCGCGGGCAGCCCTACGGCGGTCAGCTCGGCGCAGGTCATGGCGCCGCTGCGGCACAGCACGAAGTCGGCCGCGGCGTAGGCGAGGTCCATGCGGTCGACGTAGGGCAGCACGACGTACTGCGGGTCGCCCGGCGGCGGCTCGTGCTCGATGGTGTTCTTGGGGCCGACCACGTGGATCACCTGCACGCCCGCCTGGCGCAGCGCCGGCGCGGACGCCAGGGCGGCCTCGTTGATGGCGCGGGCGCCCTGCGAGCCGCCGAAGACGAGCAGGGTGGGCCGGTCGTTCTCCAGCCCGAAGTACGACCTGGCCTTGTCGCCGGTGGACAGGCGGTCGAGCGCGACGATCTCCTGCCGCAGCGGGATGCCGACGTACTTGGCGTGCGGCAGCGGGGTGTCGGGGTGGCCGGTGAACACGTGGTCGGTGATCCGGGCGCCCAGGCGGTTGGCCAGGCCGGGGCGCGGATTGGCCTCGTGCACCACGATGGGCACGCCTCTGCGCCGCGCGGCCAGGTAGCCGGGCGTGGCGACGTACCCGCCGAAACCGACCAGGACGTCGGCCTGGACGCGGTCCATCACGCCCGCGGCCGCGTTGATCGCCCCGGCCAGCCGGCCGGGGACGGTGAGCAGCTGCGGCGTGATCGCCCGTGGCAGGGGGACCGCCGGGACGAGCGCCAGTTCGTACCCCCGCGCGGGCACCAGCCGGGTCTCCAGACCTCGCTCGGTGCCGAGGCAGGTGATCCCGATGCCGGGATCGATCCTGCGCAGCGCGTCCGCGAGCGCCAGAGCGGGTTCGATGTGGCCGGCCGTGCCGCCGCCTGCGAGGACCACCCTCATGTCGGTCCTTTCACTCCGCGTGCCTCGTTGTCGGGCCGGAGCCGCGGACGGCGGATGCCCCCCGCCGGGCGACCCAGGCCAAGCCAGCTTAGAGCCCGCGCCGCGGGCCCGGGTCCGCGAGCGGCGAGCGCCTCGGCCGCGCCGGGCTCACGCTTGGCGAACGACAGCAACATGCCGAGCGCCGCGAGCGTCGGCAACAGCGCCGAACCACCGTACGACACCAGCGGCAGCGGGATGCCGGTGATGGGCAACGCGCCGATCACCGCGCCGATGTTGACGATGGCCTGCCCGCAGATCCACGCCACGGCGGCCGAGGACGCCAGCCGGACGAAGGGGTCCTTCACCCGGGTCGCCACCCGCAGCCCGGCGTACCCGAGCAGGCCGAACAGGGCCACCACGAGAAGGGTGCCCATCAGGCCGAGCTCCTCGCCGATGATGGAGAAGATGAAGTCGCTCTCGGCGTGCGGCACCCAGCTCCACTTCTGCCTGCTGCTGCCGAGGCCGAGCCCGAACCACCCGCCCGAGCCCATCGCGATCTGGCCCTGCGCCGCCTGGTAGCCCGAGCCCTGGGCGTTGCCCCACACGTCGAGCCAGCCCTGGATGCGGGCCGAGCGGTACCCCTCGACGCTGATCATGATGACGGTGGCGAGCGAGGCCACGGCGAGGATGCCGCCGAACAGCCGCAGCGGCGCGCCGACCACCCACAGCAGCGCCAGGAAGATCAGCATGAGCACGAGCGTGGTGCCGAGGTCGCTGCCCAGCATGACCAGCACGGCCAGGATGGCGGTGCCCGGCATGAGCGGGATGAGCAGCTGGCGCCACTCGATGCGGCCGCGCTTGGCGCGGCGGGCCAGCAGGTCGGCGCCCCAGATGACCAGGCCGAGCTTGGCGGGCTCGGACGGCTGGATGGTCAGGCCGCCGATGTAGAGCCAGCGCTGCGCGCCGAGCTCGGTCTCGCCGATGAAGATCACCAGGATCAGGCCGAGGATCGACATGACCATCAGCGGGTACCCCGCCAGGCGGAAGAACCGCTGCGGCAGCCGGGAGCACAGCCACATCACCGGCAGGCCGATGCCGACCGAGAGCGACTGCTTGAGGAACCAGGAGAACGGGCTGCCGGTCTTCTGCAGGGCCTCGATGCTGGAGGCGGACAGCACCATCATCAGGCCGAGCGCGAGCAGCAGGCCGCTGCACGCCAGCACCAGGTAGTACGAGGTGAGCGGGCGGTTGAGCAGCTCCCCGAGGCCCGCGAGGCGGTCCCTGCGCCAGCCGGTGTCCTGCCCGGCGCCGTCGTCCGGGCCGCCCGCCTTGCCTCCGGGGCTCGCGGTGCCCACCGCGCCCGTGGTCATCGCGACCGCCTCCCGTCCACGCGGCGTCACCCGCCCGCGGACGACCCGGCGGCCAGCCGGTCGACGGCGGCGGCGAACGCGTCGCCGCGGGCGCCGTAGTTCGCGAACATGTCCAGGGACGCGCCCGCCGGGGCGAGCAGCACGGTGTCCCCCGGGGAGGCGAGCCCGGCGGCCTCGGCGACGACGCGGTCCATGACCCCAGTGTCTTGCTCCGGCACCTCCACCACGGGAACATTCGCCGCGTGTCGCGCCAGAGCCTGGCGGATTCGCGCCCGGTCGGCGCCGAGCAGCACGGCGCCGCGCAGCCGCCCGGCGGCCCCGCGCACCAATTCGTCGATGTCGGCGCCCTTGAGCAGCCCTCCGGCGACCCAGACGACCGAGGTGTAGGACGCCAGCGACGCGGCGGCGGCGTGGGGGTTGGTGGCCTTGGAGTCGTCCACGTAGTCGACGCCGCCGACCCGGGCGACGTGCGCGATGCGGTGCGGGTCGGGCACGTGGTCGAGCAGGCCGCGGCGCACCGCCTCGGCGGGCACGCCGTAGGCGCGGGCCAGCGCGGCGGCGGCCAGCGCGTTGGCGACGTTGTGCGGCGCGAACGGCCGCACGTCGGCCAGCGTGGCGAGCTCCTCGGCCGCCGTCACCGGGTCGGGCACGAACGCGCGGTCCACCAGGAGGTCCTCCACGACGCCGAGCATGCCGGAGGCGGGCACCCCGAGCGTGAAGCCCACCGCCCGCACCGTCCCGGCCACGTCGAGGTACGGCGCGGCCAGGCGGGCCGCGCGCTCGTCGCCGGCGTTGTAGACGACCGTGCCGGCGCGCTCGAAGATGCGGCCCTTGACGCGGGCGTACTCGTCCATGGAGCCGTGCCAGTCGAGGTGGTCGTCGGCGACGTTGAGCACGGCGGCGGCGTGCGGCGCCAGGCTGGACGACCAGTGGAGCTGGAAGCTGGACAGCTCGACCGCGAGGACGTCGTGCGGCTCCTCCACGGCCTCCACGATGGGCGTGCCGACGTTGCCGACCGCCACGGCGTCGTGCCCGGCGGCGGTGAGCATGGCGGTGAGCATGCGCACGGCCGTGGTCTTGCCGTTGGTGCCGGTGAGCGCCAGCCACGGCGCGGCGCCCGACGGCCTGCGCCGCCAGGCCAGCTCGACCTCGCCGATCACCTCGACGCCCCTGGCCACGGCCTCCACCAGCAGCGGGGTGTCCGGCCGCCAGCCGGGCGAGGTGACCACCAGCCCGGCCTCCGGCGGGAGTCCCCCGCCGAACCTGACCTCCGCGCCGATGGCCGTGAGGGCCGCCGCGGCGGCCCGCTGCCGGGGCCCGTCGCCGGTCTCGACCACCACGACGCGGTGGCCGGAGCGGACGAGCGCCCGGGCCGCGGCGGCCCCGGACACGCCGAGGCCCGCCACGCAGACGGTCTCCGCCGTGACCGCGCGGCCCGCCGGGGTGTCGCCGGGGGTCACGTCTTCGGCATCCATTCGACGTAGAACAGCCCGAGCCCGGCGGCGGCGCACAGGATGGCGACCAGCCAGAAGCGCACCACGATGGTGGTCTCGGCCCAGCCCGCCAGCTCGAAGTGGTGCTGGAGCGGGGCCATGCGGAAGACCCGTCTGCCCGTCATCTTGAAGAACCCCACCTGGATGATCACCGAGGCGGTGATCACGACGCACAGCCCGGCCAGGATGAACAGCAGGAACTGGGTGCGGGTGGTGATCGCCAGCCCGGCCAGCACGCCGCCGAGGGCCAGCGAGCCGGTGTCGCCCATGAAGATCTTGGCCGGCGGGGCGTTCCACCACAGGAACCCGGCCAGCGCGCCGAGCACGGCGGCGGCCACCACCGCCAGGTCGAGCGGGTCGCGCACCCAGTAGCAGTTGGGGCCGAGCTGGTTCAGGCAGCTGTTGCGCAGCTGCCAGTTGCCGATCAGGACGTACGCGGCGAGCACCACGCCGGTGGCGCCGCTGGCCAGGCCGTCGAGCCCGTCGGTGAGGTTCACCGCGTTGGAGAAGCCGACGATCATGACCAGCACCCAGATCGTGAAGATCACGATGCCGACCGACGGCCCGAAGTCACGCAGGAACGACAGCCGGGTCTCGGCGGGGGTGATGGAGTAGGAGTTGGGGAACCGCACCACCAGCACGGCGAACACCGCGCCCACGATGAGCTGCCCGAGGGCCTTGGCGCCGCTGCGCAGGCCGAGGCTGCGCTGCTTGTAGATCTTGATGAAGTCGTCGAGGAAGCCGACGGTGGCGAGGCCCGTCATTAGGAACAGCACCAGCACCGCCGAGGCGGTGGGCGGCGTCCAGGTGGCCAGGTGGGAGCAGGTGAACCCGATCAGCGCGGCGATGACCAGCACCGTGCCGCCCATGGTGGGCGTGCCGCGCTTCTCGTGGTGCCCCGAGGGGCCCTCCTCGCGGATGTTCTGGCCGTAGCCGCGGCGGCTGAACAGCCGGATCGCCAGCGGGGTGCCGAGCATGGAGAGCAGGAACGCCACCGCGGCGGCGACGAGGATGTCCCTCATCGGGCGTCACCGCCCAGCACCGCCTGCGCGACGCGTTCCAGGCTCGCGGCGCGCGGCCCCTTCACCAGCACGACGTCGCCGGGGCGCAGCGCGGCGGCCAGCTCGGCGGCGGCGGTCTCCGCGTCGGGCACGTGCCGCAGGCCGGTCTGCTCCTTGGCCCCGGCCAGCACGGGGCCGGCGTTCTCGCCGACCACCCACAGCCCGGTGAGCCCGGACTCGGCGGCGAGCCGGCCGACGCCCTCGTTCAGCGTGTCGCTCTCGTCGCCGAGCTCGCGCAGCGCGGCGATCACCGCGAACCTGCGCCGCCCGCCCGCCAGGGCGCCCATCGCGCCGAACGCGGCCCGCATGGAGTCGGGGTTGGCGTTGTAGGCGTCGTTGATCACGGTGACGCCGTCCAGGCGGTCGGTGACCTCCATGCGCCAGCGGCTGCGCGGCTCGGCCCGCGAAAGCTCCGCGGCCAGCGCGGCCACCGGGATGCCGAGCTCGTACGCCGCCGCCGCGGCGGCCAGGGCGTTGTCCACCGCGTGCGCGCCGTACAGCTTCAGCTGGACCGGGGCCTTGCCCGACGGGGTGACCAGCGTGAACGACGCCCGGCCCCGCTCGTCCAGGCTCTCGTCCACGGCCCGCACGTGCGCGTCGGAGCCCCGGCCGAACCACCGCACCGAGGCCTCGGCGCGGTCGGCCATCTCGCGGACGTAGGGGTCGTCGGCGTTGAGCACCGCCGTGCCGTCGGCGGGCAGCGACTCGACCAGCTCGCCCTTGGCCTTGGCGATGCGCTCGCGCCCGCCGAACACCCCGAGGTGGGCGGTGCCGACGTTGAGCACCACACCGATCTTCGGCGGGGCGATGCTCGCCAGGTGGGCGATGTGGCCCTCCTCGCGGGCGCTGAGCTCCAGCACGAGGTAACGGGTGTCCTCCCCGGCGCGCAGCACCGTGAGGGGATGGCCGATCTCGTTGTTGTAGGAGCCCACGGGGGCGACGGTCGGGCCGGCCAGCGCGGTGAGCCCGGCCAGGAGGTCCTTGGTGGTGGTCTTGCCCGCCGATCCGGTGATGCCGATGACGGTGGTCCGCGGCAGCTCGGCCAGGACGGCGTTCGCGAGGTCGCCCAGGGCGGCCACGGCGTCGCCCACGATCACCGCGGGCGCGTCCACCGGGCGGGTGGCGAGCACGGCGACCGCGCCGTCCGCGCACGCCCGCGCGGCGAAGTCGTGGCCGTCGGCGCGTGCGCCCCGGATGGCGACGAACAGGGATCCGGGCTCGGCGGCGCGCGAGTCGATCAGCACGGGCCCGCGGACCACGGCGCGGGGATCGGCCGTGCCCGTCAGGGCACCCGAGGTGATCTCGGCGATCCTCGCCAGCGGCAACGGGATCATTCGTCTATCCCTACTCTCCATACAAACCGTTCGTGGGGTGTGCGCGCGGACCGTCCCCCGAGCCCGGGCACGCGGCCCAGCCTGGCACAGCGGGGCCTGTCAGGTGTGCCCACGTCTGCCGATCGCCTCGGCGACCACGCGCCGGTCGTCGAACGGCAACACGTCGCCGCCGACGTACTGGCCCTGCTCGTGTCCTTTGCCCGCGACGACGACCACGTCTCCGGGGCGGGCCCGCCCGATGGCCAGGTCGATGGCCGCGGCGCGGTCCGGTTCCATGATCACATGGGCCCGGTCCTGCTCGGGCACCTCCAGCGCGCCGTCCAGCATGGCGCGCAGGATCTGCAGCGGGTCCTCCGAGCGGGGATTGTCGCTGGTCAGGACCACGACGTCGGCCAGGCGCGCCGCCGCCTCCCCCATCAGGGGGCGCTTGCCTCGGTCGCGGTCGCCGCCGCAGCCGAGCACGATGGTGAGGGAGCCCTGGGTGACGCCGCGCAGCGCGCGCAGCACCGACTCGACGGCGCCCGGTTTGTGGGAGTAGTCGACGATGGCCTGGTACCCCTGGCCGCCGGGCACGCGCTCCATGCGGCCGGGCACCCCGGTGACCGTGGCCACGCCGTGCACCGCCGTCTGCAGGGACAGGCCCGCCTCGACCAGCGTGACGAGCGCGCCGAGGGTGTTGGACACGTTGAACCGGCCGGGCAGGGCCACCGCCACGTCGGCCTCCACGCCGCCGGGGCCGATCACCCGGAACGTGCTGCCGTCGGCGCCCGCCCGTACGTCCGCGGCCCGCCAGTCGGCGTCGGCGGCGCCCTCGGCGGAGTAGGTGGCGATCGGGACCTTGGCGAAGCCGAGCAGCTCGCGGCCGTAGGGGTCGTCCACGTTGACCACGCCCACGCGGGCCAGCTCGGGGGTGAACAGGCGGGCCTTGGTGTGGAAGTAGTCGTCGATGTCGCGGTGGAAGTCCAGGTGGTCCTGGGACAGGTTGGTGAACATCGCGACGTCGTAGACCACGCCGTCCACCCGGCCGAGCGCCAGGGCGTGGCTGGACACCTCCATGGCCGCAGCGGTGACGCCCTGCTCGCGCATGAACGCCAGCAGCGCCTGGAGGTCGGTGGCCTCCGGGGTGGTCAGCGCGGGGGGGTAGCCGAGGTCGCCCACCCGGATCTCCACGCCGCCGATCAGGCCGGTGCGGTGGCCCGCGGCGCGCAGCCCGGCCTCCAGCAGGTAGGTGGTGGTGGTCTTGCCGCTGGTGCCGGTCACGCCGAGCGTCAGCAGGCCCTCCGCGGGCCTGGCGTAGACCCAGGCGGCGACCTTGCCGAGCACGGCGCGCGGGTCGGGCACGACCAGCACGGGCACGCCGGTGGCGGACGCCGTCGCCCGGCCGGCCTCGTCGGTCAGGATCGCGGCGGCGCCGGCCGCGACGGCCTGGGGCGCGAACGAGGCGCCGTGGACGCTGCTGCCGGGCAGCGCGACGTACAGATCGCCGCGGCGCACCTGGCGGGAGTCGATGGTGATCCCGGTGACCACGCCGAGGGGGGTGCCGCCGGAGGGCGCGCCGAGCATGGCCGCCAGGCCGGACAGCGGGCGGACGGGACAGCTCGCGGGACGCGGAGACGACGCGGGACGCACGGCGAGAGCGTACCGTCCCCCGTCACCGCTCGGTGCCCATGCGCACCGGCGGGGCGGTGGTGCCGGTCGGCGGGATCTTCCGGGTCTTCAGCGCGAACGTCATGACCTCCTTGAAGACTGGGGCGGCGATCTCCCCGCCGAAGTGGCCGTTCTCCGGGGCCTGCACCACGGCCAGCGCCACCAGGCGGGGCGCGTCGGCGGGCGTGAAGCCCACGAAGGTCGCGGTGTAGCCGCAGTATCCCCGGCACTTCTCGTCGTACCGCTGGGCGGTGCCGGTCTTGCCCGCCACCCGGTACCCGTCGATGGCGGCGAGCGAACCGGTGCCCTCGGCGCTCACCGCGGCCTCCAGCATCGCCGAGATGTCCTTGGCGGTCCTGGCGCTGACCACCCGGGTCTGCTTGGGGGCGGGCGCGGGGACGAACCGGTGGTCGCCGTCCACGGTGCCCGCCACGACCCGCGGCGGGATCCGCACCCCGCCGTTGGCGATGGTCTGGTAGACGCCGGCCATCTGGAGCGCCGTCACCGAGACGCCCTGGCCGAAGGCGATGGTGCAGCGCTGGCTGCCCGACCAGGTCTCCCGTTTCGGCAGCAGCCCGGCCTCCTCGCCGTACGCTCCCGAGCCGGTCTTCGCGCCGAAGCCGAAGGCCCTGAGCATGCCGTAGAGGCTCTGGTCGGTGACCCGCTCGGCGGCCATGATCGTGCCGACGTTGCTGGACTCGGCGATGATCCCGGTGAACGTCAGGTGCTCGGGCGGGTGCGGGTGGGCGTCGCCGAGAAGGCGGTCGGCGCAGCGGTACTTGTCCTTCACCTCGAACACCGTCTCCGGGCGCACCGCCCCGGTCTGCAGCGCCGCGGCCGCCGTGACGACCTTGCCGGTGCTGCCCGGCTCGAACACCTCCGACACCGCGCGGTTGGCCCACCCGGCGGGCGGGAGCGCCTTCCAGGCGCCGAGGTCGACCTCGGGCGCGTTGGCCATCGCGATCACCTGGCCGGTCCGCACGTCCATCACGATCACGCTGCCGCTGCGGGCGCCCGCGGCCTTCACCTGCCTGGTGATGGCCTGCTGGGCGGCCCACTGGATGTCGCGGTCGATGGTCAGGCGCACGTCCTGCCCCGCGACCGGCTCCATGCGGGTGCTGCGGGTCATGGGGATGCGCTGGCCGGTGCCGCCGATCTCGATGGTCTGGCGGCCGTCCTTGCCGGCGAGCAGGTCGTCGTAGGACTGCTCGACGCCGGTCAGGCCGTCGCCGTCGTCGCCCACGAAGCCGATCAGGCCGCCGGCGAGGTCGCCGCCGGGGTACAGCCGCTGGTAATGGGGTCTGGCGGCCACGCCGTCGATCTTCAGGTCCATCACGCGGCTCGCGGTGCCGAGGGAGACGTCGCGGGCTATGAGGGTGTAGCGGGTGCCGGTCTTGGCGAGCTTCTCGGCGATGCCCTCCTTGGGGACGCCGAGGACCCCGGCCAGCTTGGTGGCGGCCGCGTCGCGCTCGCCCGGCGGGATCTTGGCGGGGTCCGCGGAGATCTGCCTGGCCTCCACGGTGACCGCCATCTCGTGGCCCTTCACGTCGGTGATCGATCCCCGGCGCGCCGGGAGCTTCTCCTCCCGCACGCGCAGCGAGGCGGCCTTGGCCGCGAACACCTTGGAGTCCAGCCCCTGGAGTTGCACCAGCCGCCCGGCGAACAGCGACAGCACCACGGCCATGCCCGCCAGCCCGATGTTGATCCTCCGCGCGGGGTTCCCCAGCCGCAGCGGCACCGCCGGCCGAGGCGGCCGCGGGGGCCTGCGAGGCGGACCGCCCCGCGCCGCCCCGTCCGGATGCCTCGGCCCGCCGTGCCCGCTCCCGGACACCCGCCGCGGCCCCGCCCCCGAGGCGCCGCCCCCCGGCGGCCGCACACCACGCCCAGGCGGCCCGTCCGCCCTGCCGGGCCCGTTGGCCCCCGGCCCGCGCCGCGCCGACAGCCCGTCCGCCCCTCCACCGGGCCCCTTGCCCGCCGGAGCACGCCGCGGCACCGCCCCGTCCGATCCACTCCCGCCCCCGGGCGACCGTCGCCCTCCGGAGCCGTCCGGCCCACCACCGGCACCGGGAGCACGTCGCGACGGCGCACCCCCGTCCGCACCGCCATCGGAATCCCTGGATCCCGGAGCACGGCGCGGCGAACCACCGTCCGTCCCGCTTCCGTTACCCGCGCGCCCTGAGGCACGGCGCGGCGGACCGTCGTCCTTCCCGTTGCCGGAACCGGCGCGCCCTGGAGCACGGCGCGGCGGACCATCGTCCTTCCCGTTGCCGGAACCGGCGCGCCCTGGGGCGCGACGCGGCGGCGTGCCGCCGTCCGCGCCGCCTGGGGCACGGCGCGGCGAGCCGCCGTCGTCCTCTCCGCCGCCGGAGTCCCTGGAGCCGGGGGCACGGCGAGGGGGCGGCGCGGTGTCGTCCGCGTCGCCAGGTGGTGTCCAGTCGTCGTCCGGCCCGGGCAGGCCGTCGCCGCCGGGGCGGCCACGGCCTGGCGAGCCGCCGGGCGTACGCCGGGGGCCCGCCGGGCCGCCGCGGCCGGTCGGGCCGCCTGAGCCACCGGGGCCGCCCGGACCACCGCGGCCGCCTCGGGGTGGGCGGCCGGCGCCGTCTCTCACCTGGGCGAGCCCTCCGTCGCCGAGCTCTCGGGCGGGGTGCCGAGCGGGGTCTGGTCCAGGTCGGCCGGGCGGCCGGGGCCGTCGGCCGGGTCGAGGAACTCAGGGGCGCTCGGGTCCGGCTTGAACGTCGCGTTGGGGGCGCGCTGGTCGAGGACCTTCGCCTGTGACTTCATCAGCAGGCTCTTCTTGCGGTCCTGGGCCTGCTGGTGCAGCTCCTGGTTGCGGTCCCGCAGGTTGTTCATCATGAAGGAGTCGCGGGCCAGCACCGTGTTGAGCAGCAGCAGGGTCACCAGCCCGCCGCCCAGCAGACCGAGCACGAGCAGCACGAACGGCGTGCGCGGCGCCGCGCGCGGACCCCGCGGCGGCCCGGCGGCACGCG
>NZ_JBHSRF010000120.1:0-18640 GCF_042658925.1 Sphaerisporangium aureirubrum | reverse complement strand
CTGCGCGGCGGCGGCCAGGTCGTCGCCGAGCTCCTCGGGCGGGCCGTCCAGGGCGGCGGCCCGGTGCCAGGCGCGGCGCAGGCGGTCCTGGCCGGGCAGGCCGGCCAGCAGGCGGTGGGCGGCGCGGCGGTGGGCCGGGGCCGCGCCGGAGTAGACGACCGCGCGCATGCCCGGCTCGGCGAACGCGTACCCCTGGCCGGTGGCGCGCAGCAGGCCCGCGCGCTCGGCCTCCTCCAGCACGGTGGCGTAGCGCGGCCCGGCGGCCCGCAGCAGGGTGGCCGCGTCCATGCCGGGGGCGGCGGCGGCGAGCAGCAGCAGGTGCCGGGTGCGCCCGGGCAGGCGGGCCAGGCGTCCGTCGTGGGCCCGCCACAGGCGTCCGCCGCGGGGCAGCGTGTCCGGCGGGGCGGCGGTCCCGGCCAGCTGCGCCGGGGTGAGGGCGCCCGTCAGCTCGCGCAGGGCGAGGGGGTTGCCTCCGGCGATCCGGTCCAGCGCGGCGTGCAGATCCTCGGTGAGCACGCCGGCCGTCAGGTCGGCGGCCAGGTCCCTGGCGTCCGCCGGGCACAGCGGGTGGAGCGTGCGGGCCGGGACGCCGCCGAGCGCGGGGTGCTCCTCGCGGGAGGCGAGCAGCAGGGCGATCGGCTCCCCCGCCAGGCGGCGGGCGGCGAAGCACAGGGCCGCGAGGCTTGCGGGGTCCAGGTGGTGGGCGTCGTCGACGCAGGCCAGCACCGGGCCGGCGGCCGCCGCCGCCGACAGCAGGTCCAGCACGGCGGCGGGCAGCGCCAGGCCCGGCGCTGCGACGCCCAGCTCCAGGGCCCGGCCGAGCACCCTAGCCCTGGCCGGCGGCAGCGCCGCCCGTTCCCGGCCGAGGGGTCGCAGCAGGCCGTGCAGGCCCGCGTACGGGATGCCGCTCTCCGGCTCGACCCCGGCGGCCCGCAGCACGGTGAGATCGCCCGCCTCGGCGACGGCCAGGTCCAGCAGAGCGGTCTTCCCGATCCCGGCCCCGCCGAGCAGCGTCAACGCGCCGCCGGTCCCCGCGCGGGCGCCGTCCAGCAGCCGCCGGACGGCCTGCTGTTCCTCGTCCCGGCCGCGCAGCACCGGCGGGTGGGAGATGCGGGGTGCGGAGGACACGCTTCTCAGTGTTACGCCCATATGTCGTGTTATGAAGCAACATCTCTGGATGTACACGGTTTGGGGGAGTAAACCGGTGGTTTCACCGATGCGCCCCGCCGGACAGGCCCTCCGCTCCCGAACGTGTCCCCGGCCGCCGGGTAGCCGGGTGAGTGATCACGATCTGCGGGTTCGTGAGCGTCCCGGACGGGCCGCCGCCTCGGCCTCGTGGCCCGACCGCCTCCGGCCCCTGGGCGCTTCATTGCTCGTCGATAAAGACCTCTTCGATCGTCAGGTCGAAGAGTTTGGCGAGGCGGAAGGCGACGGGAAGGCTCGGGTCGAACTTCCCCGTCTCGATCGCGTTGATCGTCTGCCTGGACACGCCGGCACGCTGAGCCAGGTCGGCCTGCGTCCAGGTGCGTTCGGCCCGAAGGTCCTTGATGCGGTTCCTCATCGGTATCTGATCTTGCCGACGATGACGGCGGCCAGGTAGACGGCTCCCAGGAACACGGCGAAGACCGCGATGCCGACGTCGTAGGCGACGAGGCCGGCGGTGTCCGCGACGACGTAGCCGAATCCGGCGACCCACCCCACTCCGAGGGTGACCGTCAGCGCATCCTGCATGATCTTCCGCTGTAAGTCATCTTGTGCTCGGAGAAAGCGTGCGAAGGCGACGATCCATCCGATGCCGACGACGAGATTGACGGCGACCGCGGCCCAGCTCGCCACCGGTTGCCGCGAATCCCACAGGAGTCCGGGGCCGAACTTGGCCAAGGCAAGGGTCGCCGCCCAGGCGGATGTCCAGAGTGCGAGTCGAACGGTCGTCCTGAGCGAGTCCCGATAGGCCCCGGTCTCGTTGTGTGCTTGCACGAGGTGCCCTTCCTGCGGCGAGAAGTCAAGTACACTTGACACGGTAGAAGGCACCCCCCGCGAAGTCAAGCACACTTGACATGGGGGACGGCGCGCCGTCCCGCGGCGGACGCCTGTGGCGGGCTCCCTACGGCCGGCTCGCCCGCCCGTACGGACGGAGGCGATACGTTGGCACGACGACACCTGCTCCCCGCCGGGCGACGCGCGGCCCCGGCGGCGCGGGCCGCGACGGATGGAGGGCGACGTGGGTCACGAGTTCCACCTGGCCAAGCAGATCGAGGTGGAGGCGACTCCCGATGAGGTGTGGGAGGCCATCGCCACCGGGCCGGGGATCGACGCGTGGTTCATGGGCCGCACCGAGCTGGAGGGCAGGGACGGCGGGACCGTGGGGCTCACCCTGGGCGGGCGCACCATGACCTCGCGGGTGACCGCGTGGGAGCCCGGCCGGCGTTTCGCGCACCAGGGCCGCCAGGGCGACTTCTTCACCGCCATCGAATACCTCGTCGAGGCCCGCGACGGCGGCTCCTCCACGCTGCGGCTGGTGCAGAGCGGCGTGCTCGGCGACGACTGGGAGACCGAGTACGAGGCCATGCGTGCGGGCTGGGACATGTACCTCCACACCCTGGCCCAGTACCTGACCCACTTCCGCGGCCGGCCCGCGACGGTGGTCTCGGCCTTCCGTCCCGGCGTCCCCGCCCGGGAACACGTCTGGCCCGCGATCCTCGCCGAACTCGGCGTGGAAGGACCCGTGACCGAGGGCACCCCGGTACGCGTCGCCGTCGGCGACACCCCCGTGGACGGGATCGTCGACTACGCGGCCCTGCCCGAGATCCTCGGCCTGCGCACCGCCGGCGGACTGTTCCGCTTCATCCACTCCGGCCCCGCCCGCGGCAGCGTCATGGTGATCGGCCACCACCTGTTCGACGCCGCCGACCCGGACAAGTCCGAGCTCGCCTGGCGCACCTGGCTGGACCGCGTGGTGGCCTGACCTCCGCCGGGGCCCCTTCGTCCTGAGCCCGCCCGGTGCGTGATCGAGTGCCGGGGTGCCCGAGATCGCCGTGTCAGCGGTCGCGTCAGCACGGCGACGGCCCGGTATCAGGGCGGGCGGCGATCGTGGACGCCATGAAGAACGGTTCAGCGATCGTGGCCTCGGGGCTGCGAAAGGCATACAAAGACAAGGCCGTGCTCGACGGCATCGACCTGGACGTCAAGACCGGCACCGTCTTCGCCCTGCTCGGGCCCAACGGCGCCGGCAAGACCACGACGGTGAACGTGCTGACCACGCTGCTCACCCCCGACGCCGGAAAAGTGGTCGTCGCCGGGCACGACGTGACCACCGACACCAAGGCGGTACGCGAAGCGATCGGGGTCACCGGGCAGTTCGCGTCGGTGGACGACCTGCTCACCGGCGAGGAGAACCTGCTGCTGATGGCAGATCTGCTGCACCTGCCCAAGGGCCGGCAGATCGCGGACCGATTGCTCGACCGGTTCGATCTGGTCGAAGCGGCGGGCAAACGGGCGGCGTCCTACTCCGGCGGCATGCGCCGCAAGCTGGACCTCGCCATGACGCTGGTCGGCGAGCCGCAGATCCTTTTCCTGGACGAGCCCACGACGGGACTCGACCCGCGCAGCCGCCGCATCATGTGGGAGATCATCCGGGAACTGGTCGCCGACGGCACGACCATCTTCCTCACCACCCAGTACCTCGAAGAGGCCGACGAACTCGCCGACCGTATCGCCGTGCTCGACCAGGGCCGGCTGGTCGCCGAGGGCACCGCCGACGAGCTCAAGCGCCGGGTCCCCGGCAGCCACGTCCGGCTGCGGTTCACCGATCGGCACGACTTCGACGTCGCGGCACAGGTCCTGCACGAGGCCTCCAGGGACGACGACGAGCTGACCCTGCGTGTCCCCGGCGACGGCGGGGTGCGGTCGTTGCGCGCCCTGCTCGATCGGCTCGACCAGCACTCGATCGAGGTCGGGGAACTGTCGGTGCACACACCGGACCTGGATGACGTCTTCCTCGCCCTCACCGGCCACGGGAACAAGGAGATCAACGCACGATGAACGCCATCTCGGCTTCCCTGACGGATTCCGCCACCATGTTCCGGCGCAACTTCCGGCACACGACGAGGAATCCCCTGACCCTGTTCAACGCCATCTTCATGCCGATCATCCTGATGTTCCTGATGGTCTATGTGCTCGGCGACGCGTTCAGCGTCGGCGTCAACTACGCCGACTACGCGACACCGGGATTGATCCTGACGACCATCTGCTACGGCATCAGCCCCACCGCGATCGCGGTGAACTCCGACATGACGACCGGATTCATCAACCGGCTTCGCGTCATGCGTGTGTCCCGGGCCGCGGTGCTGAACGCCCACGTGATCACGACCATGATCCGGAGCCTGGTGGCCATCGTGTTCGTCGTCGGGGTCGCGTTGCTGATGGGATTCCGGCCGTCGGCGAGTTTCCCGCAGTGGCTCGGCGTGATCGGCCTCGTCATGTTCGCGGTACTGGCGATCAGCTGGCTGACCGTCGCGGTCGGTCTGGCGGCGAAAACGCCGGAGAGCGCGGGCCTCGTCGGTGTCCCGCTGATGCTCCTGCCCTTCTTGAGCAGCGCGTTCGTGCCGGCCGAGAAGATGGGGCCGGGCGCGCGGCAGTTCGCCGAGTACCAGCCGTTCACCTCGATCATCGAAACCCTGCGCGGGCTGCTGACCGGCGCGCCGTCGGCGAGCTCGGCCATCACGGCGATCGCCTGGTGCACCGGGATCGCGTTGATCGGCTACCTGTGGGCGCGCGCGAAGTTCACCCAGCGAGCGTGATCTCGGCCAGCTCACGCCAGTCCCCCCGCTGACCGGCACGAACCGCCTCGGTGAACACGGTCTCACCGAGGCGGTTGCGCGCGTGCGCGGCGATCCTGGCGGCGTCCGGCTGCGAACGGTCCGGCGTGCCGCGCACGCCGTCGCTCGCCGCGAGCAGTCGCACGGCCTGCTCGTACTGTCCCCGGCGCAGCGCGAGATCCGCGATCCCGACCAGCACCTCGGCGATCAGCGGTGGATACGTCGTCTCCACGGCCGTGCGGAACGCCTCGCTCCGGTGCGCGCGGGCCTGTTCGAGGTCTTCGGTGAGGTAGCCGTACAGGTCCATGGTCCTGGCGTGGACCATGGGGCTCAGCTCCGCGTCGGCCTGCATCGTCCGCACCGCGGCCAGGTGCCGGCGCGTCCTGTCCGGCTCGCCGCGCCAGTGCGCCAGCTGCGCCTTCGAAAGCTCCAGCTCGGCAAGCGTGTCAGGCCAGGCGATCCCGCCCGCGTACCGCTGCGCCTCGGCCATTGCGGACGTGCTGGACGGCTCGTCGCCGAGCAGCCAGTACAGCTGGGCCTGCCGCCCCCGCAGAGTGACCACGTCCTCGGTGGCGCCCACCTCGGTGAGCGCCGCGGCCGCCTCCTCGGAGTGCTCGCACGCGCGCGCGATCTCGCCGCGCATGGCGAGCCGATCGGCCAGGAAGGCCAGCGCCATCGAGATCCCCCACCGGTCGCCCAGCGTGCGGAACTCGGCAAGGGCGATCTCCAGGTCGACGTCCACGTCGGTCTCGTCGCCGCCGAGCGTGAGCCGCAACCGGCTACGAGCGAGCCTGGCCTGCGCGCGCACCCATGGATCCTCGTCGGCGATGAGCGGCTCGAACGCGGGCAGGAACTCCGTCGGCTCCCGCAGCATCCGCTCCAGCGGCGCGATGAATCCGAGCATCGGGTGGCGATGCCCGCTGCGCTGGGTGAACCGGTGCGCCTCGTGGATCCACTCCTGCGCCTGATACTGATCGCGACCGGGCCCGGAGGTCATGAACACCGTCACGATGGCGTACGCCATCGCCCGCGCCTTGTCGGACACCTCACCGTGCATCGAGGCCGCCGCGACGCTCAACTCGGTGCCCTCGGCCCTGTGCCCGCTGAGGTACCAGTACCAGCCGGCGGCCCCGACCAGCCGCATCGCCTCCTCGGCCCATCCCTCGGCGATCGCCCCGCGCAGGGCCGTACCGATGTTGTCGTGCTCAGCGTCCAGCGTGGCCAGCCATTCCAGCTGCTCGGCCCGGCGCAGGTGCGGCTCGGCCGTCTCGGCCAGCTCGGTGAAGTAGGCGAGGTGCGCCCGGCGCGCCTGCTCGGTCTCCCCGGCTTCGGCGAGCCGCTGCGCCGCGTATTCCTTGATGGTGCCGAGCATCCGGTAGCGCGGCGTGTCCTCGCCGTCGGCGAGCAGCAGCGACTTCTCGATCAACGCGGTCAGCACGTCGAGCACCTGTCCCCCGCCGGACGCCTCGTCCCCGCACACCCGTTCGGCCGCTTCCAGGCCGGCTCCGCCGGAGAACACCGAGAGCCGCCGCAGCACACCGCGTTCGGCCTCGGTCAGCATGTCCCAGCTCCAGTCCACGACCGCGCGCAGCGTCCTGTGCCGGGCGAGCGCCGTGCGGCTGCCGCCGGTCAGCAGACGGAACCGGTCGTCGAGCCGGCGTGCCACCTGGTCGATGGACATGGTCCGCAGCCGTGCCGCGGCCAGCTCGATCGCCAGCGGCATCCCGTCGAGCGCCCGGCAGATCCCCGCCATGGCCGACAAGGTGTGCGCGTCGGAGCGGATGTCCTGGCGCACCAGGGCCGCGCGGTCCCGCAGCAGCCGCACCGCGGGCGAGGACCCGGCCTCGGCGGGGTCCGCCCCCTTCGCGGGCAGCGCGAGCGGCTCGACCTGCCACAGGACCTCACCGGTGATACCGAGGGGTTCCCTGCTCGTGGCAAGGATCCGCAGCCTCCGGCACTCCCCCAGGAGCCGATCCGCGAAGGCCGCGGCCGCCTCGATCACGTGCTCGCAGTTGTCCAGGACCAGCAGGATCGCGCGCTCCCGGACCGCGGCGATGAGCCGATCCATCGGTTCCCCGCCCCGCGCACCACCGAGCACGGCCTGGTCACGCAGGCCGATCGCGGTGAGAGCGGCCTGCGCCAGCTCACCACTCGCCCCCACCGAGGCCAATTCGACCAGCCACGCCCCGTCCGGCAGCTCGCCGAGCATGGTCCGCGCGGTCTCGGTGGCCAGCCTCGTCTTGCCGGAGCCACCCGCCCCCGTCAGGGTGACCAGCCGGTGCTTGACGACCAGACCGGCGACCGCGGTGATGTCGTCGTCCTTGCCGACGAAACTCGTCAACTCGGCCCGCAGGTTCGTCCTGCGGTTCTCCGCCCGCTCGCCGAGCTCGCCCCGCAGCAACGCGGTGTGCAGCGCGGACAGCGCGGCCGACGGATCGGCGCCGAGCTCCTCGGCGAGCCGCTCGCGCGTCCGCTGGTACACGGTCAGCGCCTCGGTCCCGCGCCCCGCCTCGGCGAGCGCCCGCATCAACGCCGCCACGAACCCCTCCCGCAGCGGATACGTCGCGACCAGCTCGGTCAGCTCGGAGACCAGCTCCGAGCCACGTCCGAGGCGAATATCGGCGTCCACTCGATCCCCGAGCGTGGCGACGTAGAGCTCGTCCAGGCGCGCGACCGCGGCGTCGAACAGGTCGCTGCCGCGCAGCGCGATGTCCGCCATTGCCGTGCCGCGCCACAACGCCAGGGCCGAGCGCAGCAGATCCGCCCGCGCCGCGGGCTCGGCGGCACGGGCCTGTCCGACGAGCCGCTCGAACCGGTACACGTCCACGGCGTCGGGAGCCACGGCCAGCCGGTATCCGCCGGAATCCGCCTCGATCACACCGTCAGGCAGCACCCTGCGCAGCCTGGACACCAACGCCTGCAGGGCATTCACCTCGTCCGAGGGCGGCTGCTGCCCCCAGATCCAGTCCACCAGCCTGGCACGTGTGACGATCCGGCCGGGTTCGAGGGCGAGTGCGGCCAGCAGCGCGCGCAGTCGAATCCCCGGGACCTCCACCACGGCCCCATCGCGGTTCCGGACCTCGAACGGTCCGAGCAATTCGACTCTCACGTCAGTGATTCTGCCGAACCGTGGCGACGACCGGCTCACCGCCACTGTGCGCGCACCTCCGGCCTGCATCGACCCGCTATCATCGCAGGTCCGGCGAATGCGGTGGATTCCCGGCGGATGCCACGGCGCCCCCGTCCAGAGCGACCGGACGAGTCCCTCAGCTCAGGACACCTTTCTTACCGGCGTACCCCTTCAGGCGTCCTGGCCGGAGGAGAGGGAACGGCAGCTGCCCAGGCGCCAGTGGTTCAGCGCGGGGTCGGCGAGGGCCGTGGTCAGGGCGGCCTGGACCTCGGCGTGCGTGGTGTCGTCGGTGGTGTCCAGGCGCAGGGTGATGGTGCCGTTGGCCGTGGTCAGGCCGGTGCGCCAGTGCGAGGGGAGCAGGGCGAGCACGCGGATGCCGTCCACCGGGGACGCGGTGGGCGTTCCCGGCGTCGCGCCGTGCAGGATCGCCTCCACCAGCATCGTCGCACCGTTCCTTCGCTCGGGGACCCGGACGGTGCCCGCCGCGGTGCCGCGCCGGGCCGCCGTCCGCGATGCTATCGAAACGCGGCCACCCGCCGTGCCCCCTCGCGCCACACCGCCGCACCCGCTCGTGCCGCGCCGCCGCACCTGAGCGCGCGGCACCGCGTACCCGCTGCCCGCCGCACCTCGTGCCCGTTCGGGCCGCGCCTCGTGCCCGCCCGAACCATGCCTCGACCTGCTTGTTTCCGCGCCCGGCCCGCTCCGGCCGGCCCGGTGGCGCACCCGTCGTACCCGGCCGGCGGCGGCCTCTCCCCGGGCCTTGGGAGCCACGCCCGGCCGGCCGGGACCGGCGCGCTGTGGTGCCGCCGTCTGTCGGCGGGCCGCTGGGGGCCCATTAACACTATCGTCGTACCCCCTACGAGCCTTAGCGCGCGAGAAGCGCGCCGATAACAAGCGGATAGCGCCCCCGAATACCTTCGATATTGCGAACAGGGAAACGCACCAACCTAGACACCGCACACGAGGGGTGGGCTCGAAAATGATGGACACCGCCAAGGCTTTCGCCGTCCGGATCACCGTCGTCCTGATCATCGCCGCCGGAGGAATGGCGCTCAACGCCGCCGCGTC
The DNA here is from genome assembly GCF_042658925.1 of Sphaerisporangium aureirubrum. Lineage (NCBI taxonomy): Bacteria > Bacillati > Actinomycetota > Actinomycetes > Streptosporangiales > Streptosporangiaceae > Sphaerisporangium > Sphaerisporangium aureirubrum. Next base: position 9,625 of record NZ_JBHSRF010000120.1, on the reverse strand, counting down.
GGCCGACACGACACCGACCAAGAGCACTCAGCAATCCGCGAGTACACCGGTCTTCCTTCCTGGTCAGCCCGCGAAACTCCATGGCAACACCCCCTGGGGGTGATCCCCCGGGCGAGTCCCCCCGACTCACATGCGGCCGGAGCCGAAGCTCTCCGGCCGCATGCCGCGTTCCCCGTTGGCACCGTTCAGCCAATTGATCCGCGCAGGCCCGGCTGATCGCATTCAGCCGCACCGGCCGACTTACTCCCCAGCGATTTGCACCGGCCCCTTGAGCGCGATATTCGCCCTCCGGCCAGTGTGACCCCACATTCCCCGCGTAGCGCGAAATCGCGGAAAACAGGGGTTTCCGCGGGAAGGACGCCAGGCGTCCGGCGGCGCGCGCCACACCGCACAAGCCCCCGGCAGGCCCGTGACAGCGGCAGGGCAGAGGGATGGCAGCGGCCCGGTCCAGCATCACGGGGGACGGCACGAACGCCGTCCCCCGTGAACAGGAGTGACCACCATGGAGCGCATCCCGGTCCTTATCGCCGGCGCGGGCCCGACCGGCCTGACCCTCGCCATCGAGCTGGCCCGCCGCGGCATCCCTTTCCTGCTGGCGGACCGCCGGGCCGGCGATCCGATCGGCTCGCGTGGCAAGGGCCTGCAGCCGCGCACCCTTGAGGTCTTCGACGACCTCGGCGTGCTGGACGCGGTGCTGGACACCGGGGCGCCGTACCCGCCGATGCGCGCCTACGCGGGCGGCGCGGTGGTGTGGGAGGGCCGCATGCACGAGCCCGCCGACCCCACGCCGGACGTGCCGCACCCCTCGCTGCTCATGCTGCCGCAGTGGCGCACCGAGCAGGTGCTGCGCGACCGGCTGCGCGAGCTCGGCGGCCGGATCGAGGCGGGCACCGAGCTGACGGCGTTCGAGCAGGACGCCGGCGGGGTGACCGTCACCCTGCGCGGGCCGGACGGCGCGGCCCGCCGGACAAGGGCCGAGTACCTGGTGGGCGCGGACGGCGGGCACAGCCTGGTGCGGACCACGCTCGGCGTGCCGTTCGCGGGCGACACCTTCGAGTCCGAGCGGCTCCTCATCGGCGACGTCACCACCGGCGACGTGGACCGCGTCCACTGGCACATCTGGTCCGAGCCCGCGACCCAGAGGCTGGGCGCCGGGCTGTGCCCGCTGCCGGGCACCGACGCCTACCAGTTCACCGCGCAGCCGCCCGAGGACGAGACACCCGAGATGTCGCTGGCCTATTTCCAGCGGCTGCTCGACGACGCGCGGGGCGGCCCGGGGGTGACGCTGACCTCGCTGACGTGGAGCTCGCTGTACCGGGTCAACATCCGGATGGCCGAGCGGTTCCGGGTGGGCCGGGTGTTCCTGGCCGGGGACGCGGCGCACGTGCACTCCCCGGCGGGCGGCCAGGGCCTCAACACCGGGGTGCAGGACGCCTACAACCTGGGCTGGAAGCTGGCCGGGGTGCTCGCGGGCGCCCCGGAGGCGTTGCTGGACACCTATGAGGAGGAGCGGCTGCCGGTGGCCGCGGGAGTGCTCGGGCTGAGCACCGCCCTGCTCGACAAGGGCCGCAGGGGCGACGCCGACGCGCACGAGCGCGGGGAGGAGACCACGCAGCTGCTGCTCAGCTATCGCGGCGGTTCCCTGGCGGACATCGGCGCCCGGGCCGGCGACCGCGCGCCCGACGCCCCCTGCCGCACCGCCGACGGCCGCCCGGGCCGGCTGTTCGACGTGCTGCGCGGCCCGCACGTCACCGTCCTCGTCCTGGACGGCGACGGCGGCGCCACGGCCTTTCTGCCGGCCGGCGACCCCCTGGTGCGGGTCCGCACGGTCGGCGCGGCGGGTGACCTGGTGGACGACGGCGGCCACATCCGCGCCGCCTACGGCGACAAGGGCGTGGTGGTGATCCGCCCCGACGGCTACATCGGCGCCGTCACCGGCGACCCCGCCGAGGCGGCCGGCTACCTGGCCCGCCTCGGTCACCCCCGGCGGGCCCTCACCGCACAAGCGCGCTGACCGCCCCTGACCGTGCGGGCCGCCGCCGTCCGGCCCGGTCACCGAACCGGGGCCGGTGACCGGGCGGGGCCGCCGTCGTGGTCAGCGGCTGAGGTCGCGGTAGCGGCGGACCGACAGGGGGAAGAAGATCACCAGCAGTACGGCGGGCCACAGGAGCGCGAGGGCCATGGCGTGCTGGGCAGCGAAGGAGTCCCCGCCCCAGCCGGGGTTGCCGAACAGTTCGCGGGTCGCCGAGACGGTCGCCGACATGGGGTTCCAATCGGCGATCGCGGCGAGCCAGCCGGGCATGGTGGCGGTGGAGGCGAAGGTGTTGGACAGGAAGCCGAGCGGCCACACCAGGATCTGCACGGCCATCACCGCCTCCGGGCTCTTGGTCACCAAGCCCATGTAGACGCCCGTCCACAGCAGGGCGAAGCGCAGCAGCAACAGCAGGCCCACCGCGGCCAGCGCCGCGGCGGGGCCGTTGTGCCAGCGCCACCCGACCGCCAGCCCGCAGGCGATCATGGCGGCCAGGCCGAGCACGGAGTTGAGCATGTCGGCGGCGGCGCGGCCGGTGACCACCGCCGAGCGGGCCATCGGCAGTGAGCGGAACCGGTCGGTCACGCCCTTGCCGATGTCGCCGGCGACCGCGGTGAAGGTGCTCTCGATGCCGAACACCATGGTCATGGCGAACATGCCGGGCATCAGGAACTCCCGGTAGTCCCCGCCGCCGGGCACGACCATCCCGCCGCCGAACACGTAGCCGAAGATCAGCACGACCATCACCGGGAACAGCAGCGCCACGATGATCTGGCCGGGCTGCCGCACCCAGTGGGTCAGGTCCCGCAGCGTGATCGTCCACCCGTCGGCCAGCGCCCACCCCAGCCGCCCGAGCGCTCCGCGCGGCTGCGGCGGAACCGCCGGTGCGTCGATCGTCATATCCTCGCCTCCCCACCGCGACCGGCCCGCCCGGCCGCCGTCGCGCCATCCGTAGTGGTACCTGTCGTCGCGCCATCCGTCGTGGTGCCCGTCGCGGCGCTCCCCGGTACGGCATCCGCGCCGGTGGCGGGCCGGGGGTCGCGGTGGCCGGTGAGGTGGAGGAACACGTCGTCGAGGGTGGGGCGGCGGAGCAGGATGTCCTCGGCCTCGACGCCGGTCTCGTCCAGGGCGCGGACCAGGTCGGTCAGCGCCGCGACGCGGTCGCGCACCGGGACGCTGACCCGCCGGGCGGCGGTGTCGACGTCCGGTTCGGTGCCGGTGGCCCGGGCGGCGAGCGCGGCCACGGCGGGCAGGTCGGCGGCCTGGCGGGGCACGATGTCGATGCGGTCGCCGCCGATCGCCGCCTTCAGCTCGCCGGGGGTGCCATCGGCGACGACGCGGCCGGAGTCGACGACGCACACGTGCCCGGCCAGCCGGTCCGCCTCCTCCAGGTACTGCGTGGTGAGCAGCACCGTGGTCCCCGAGGCGGCCAGCGCGGCGACCGCCTCCCAGACCTCCTCGCGCCCGCGCGGGTCCAGCCCGGTGGTGGGCTCGTCCAGGAACAGCACCGCGGGCGACAGGATGAGCCCCACCGCCAGGTCCAGCCGGCGCCGCATGCCGCCGGAGTACTGCTTGACCGGCTTGCTCCCGGTGTCCGCCAGTCCGAACCGCTCCAGCAGTTCCCCGGCGCGGCGCCGTGCCGCCGCCACGCCGAGGTGGTGCAGCCGCCCGAACATGACGAGGTTCTGCCGCCCGCTGAGCACCTCGTCCAGCGCGGCGTGCTGCCCGATCAGCCCGATGCGGTACCGCGCCTGACCGGCCTGCCGCACGACGTCGAACCCGGCGACCGCCGCCCGCCCCGCGTCCGGCCGCACCAGCGTGGTCAGGATCCGCACCGCGGTGGTCTTGCCCGCGCCGTTCGGCCCGAGCAGCCCGTACACCGTCCCGGCAGGGACCGCCAGGTCGAACCCGGCCAGCGCGTGCGTGTCCCCGTACCGCTTGCGCAGCCCCTCGGCGATGATCGCGTGTCCCGTGGAGCCCACGGCACCCTCCTCGCTCCCGATTTCCGTACGCCGTACCGTACAGCATACGGAGAACGTGGCGCGCGCGGATTTTCATTCCTCAGAGAGCGCGGGACCCATGGAGCGAGCAGGCGACCGGCGTGCGGACCCGGGCACCGCCACGCTTCAAGATCTCAACGGTGGGCTTCCGGAGTGTCCCGGGCGGGCGGGGAGTGCCGGGCCACGACCGCGTCGATCGCGGGCACCAGGAAGGCGATGGTCAGCTGCGCCCTGGTGGCGGGCCACTCGGGGGCTGGCGGGGCCGGGGAGTTGTAGCGCCGCCGTTCGATGTCGTCGACGACCGGCGCCGGGGCCCGCATCTCGCGCAGCTCGGCGAGGGCCTGGCGTTTGGTGACGAGTGTGCCGTCCCGTAGCGTCACCGTGGCCCTGGCCAGGGTGAGCATGCCGAGGTCCACCCAGATGTCCTCAAGCCACCACTCGGGGTGGTCCAGGGCGGGACGCCAGAACTCCCGCAGGTCCCGCACGACGAACGCGGCCAGTTCCGCGTCGCCTATCGGTGGCAGGACCGAGGCGGGCGGCTCGCCGCGCAGCACCCGCCCGAAGGCGTGCAGCTCCCGGCGGGTCACCGGCGTGATCGGCCGGTACTTGGTCTCCTGATGAGCCCAGGTGAAGTGGTCCCGCGCCGGGTCGTCCAGCTCGCCGGAGGCGGCGTAGGAGCAGTGCAGCTTGGCGGCGAGAGGAAAGGCCGCGTCCAGCTCTTGATGGACCTCCGCCAGCAGCCGTTCCTGCCCGGGGGTGGGAGGCAGCCGCAGGACGGCGATCAGGTCGAGGTCGCTGCGGCCCTCCTGGTAGTCGCCTCCGGCGAGCGACCCGTGCACCCATACCGACACCAGCGGTACGAGCGGCGCGATTGCAGTGACGAAGCGGCCGAGCAGGGCGGCGGTGGCGGGGGCGTGATCGTTCATAGGGCCAGTCTTCGTCACGCACGGCTCCCCCGGTGCCCGCACGCGGCACACCGGGGGCGCCCGACGGCGAGCGTGACTACATGGTCTTCGCGGCCCGGGCCGGTTCGGCGGCGGGGCCGGGCGCGACGCGGACCATGACACGGTGGATCACGTGTTCCAGCGGCCCCCGGCGCCAGTGCCTGCGCACCAGCGTGGCGAAGACGATCACGAAGCCGGCGATGCTGAGGAACAGGGTGAAGGAGAACGGAGGCTGCCGGCCGAACGGGAACAGCAGCAGGAAGTGGCCGACGTAGCAGGTGAGCGCGAGGCTGCCGGTGGCGGCCAGCGGCCACAGCAGGCGTTCCCACAGCGGTTTGTCCATCACGATCAGGAAGAAGCCGATCAGCAGGAACCCGATGCCGATCATCATCGGGCCCATCGGGAAGCTGGCGTCGAACATGCCGTAAGCCTTCATCATGAACAGCGAGATCCACGGCATCTCACCGTTGCCCGTCCCGGTGGGCCGGACCGCCGCGAGGGCCTGGCTGCCGCCGAACGGCACGGCCGCGACCCACCACATCAGCAGCGACCCGGCGATGGCCGCGGCGCCCGCCGCCATCAGCCGCAGACGCACCACGTGCTGCCGCAGGTCGAGCCGCCCGAGGCCCATCCCGGCGAGCAGCAGCGCCGAGGCGTACGGGGTGTCGGGGCCGAGCACGTAGTAGGGCCAGTCGGCGGGGTGGAGCAGCAGCACGAAACCTTCGTCGGGGAACGGCAGCTCCCCCACGTAGTTCAGGATCACGAACCGGTACAGCGGCCCGATCACCGCGCAGACCGCGGCGGCGACGAACAGGCCCTTGGCCCGCAGCCGGGTCGCCGGCAGCAGCAGGATGAACCAGATGCAGTAGGACAGCAGGATGGCCTCGCCGAACTCCAGCAGGATCAGCGCCAGCGGCAGCATCGCGGCGGCGCGCACCGCCAGGCGCTTGCGCGCGAGCGTCATCCCCGCCCCTGACGGCGGGCGCGCCCCTCCGGTCATCAACGCCACCGACACACCCGCGCAGAAGACGAACAGGCTCATGGCGCGGTTGGTGATGGCCTCGTCCAGCCACAGCAGCGCGGGGACCGGCTGCTCGGGCGGCAGGATCGCCCGCAGCCACCCGGTGGGCCAGACATGTACGAAGATCATGCTGATGATGGCGAACGCCCGCGCCACGTCCAGGCCGAGAAGCCGGCTGCGCGGGGCGGCCGGGACTTCACGGGCCTCGCCGGGGGCGAGAACGGTGGCGTCAATGGCGTCATGAACCTTGCTAGACACCATCGATCCACCCCTTTGCCTGGCAAATCAGCCGGCCGCCGCGGCCGGGTGACATCACTGGATGGTTCGCGATGAGCACCACGGCGGCGACGGCCGGCCCGTGCGGCAAGTGGGGAATCATTTTCCCATCCCTTCCTTGACTATTTGTCAAGGAAGTTAGTGTCCATCAAATATGACCGATGTAAAAGTCCGCTCGCGTGATGTGTGAGGAATCTAATCGGGGCGCGGTACGCGCTGCGTAAAACGACTCGGCGTCTCGTCCCGTGGCTGGTCACCGGGTACGGCCCACACCATGGCGCGGTGCACGAGCCACTCCAGCGGCCCTCTGCGCCACCTGCGCCGCCACAGCGCGGCGGCCACGATCATGACGACCGTGACGCCGGCGAAGACGGCGAAGCTGTACGGCAGCGGGTTGTTGAACGGGATCAGCAGCAGGAAGTGCCCGACGTAACAGGTGAGCGCGACGCTGCCCATCGCCGCCACCGGCCACAGGACGCGCCCCCACACCGCCTTGTCGGTCACGATCAGGAACACGCCGATCAGCAGCATGCCGAGACCGATCATCGAGGCCCCCATGGGGAGGCTGATGTCGAACATCCGGTACGGCCGCATGATGAACAGCGCGATCCACGGCAGCTCGCCGCTGCCGGGCCGGGACGGGGTGATCGCGGCGAGGGTACGGGCGCCGCCGAGCGGCCCGGCGGCCAGGCCCCACATCAGCAGCGCGCCGGCCACGACCGCGCCGCCCGCCGCGGCCAGCCGCACCCGCACGGCGTGGGCGTGCAGGTCGAGGCGGCCGACGGCCATGCCTGCCAGCAGCAGCGCCGAGGCGTACAGGGTGTCGGGCCCGGCCACGAAGTAGAGCAGGTCTGCCGGGTGCAGCAGCAGGGAGAACCCCTCGTGGGGCATCGACCACTGCCCCACGTAGTTCAGCATGACGAACCGCAGCACCGGGCCGACCGCCGCGCACACCGCCGCGGCGACGAACAGCGGGCGGGCGCGCAGCCGGGTGAGCGGCAGCAACATCACGAACCAGAAGCAGTAGAGCGTCAAGATCACTTCGCCGTACTGCAGGAGTGCCAGGGCCAGGGGGAACATCACGGCCGAGCGCACCGCCAGGCGCCGCCGGGCGATCGACATCCGCCGTCCCGACGGCGGGTTGGCGGCGCCGGTGACCAGGGCCACCGACACCCCCGCGCAGAAGATGAACAGGCTCATCGCCCGCTGGGTGAGGACCACGTTGAGCCAGCCCAGTAAGGGGACGGCGTCGGCGGGCGGCAAGATGGGTTTCCACCAGCCGGTGGGCCACACATGCACGAAGGTCATGCTCAAGATGGCGATGGCCCGGACCACGTCCAGGCCCAGCAGCCGGCCTTGGGGCGCCGCGGCGGTGTCGCCGGACGGCGCGGGCCGTAGGTCGTCCGCGACCCGGCTAGACGCCATCGATCCACCCCTTGGCCTGACCGCCGCGCCCCGCGGAGGCGGTGCGGGGAGGCTCGAGCCACAGGGGTCCTGAAGTTAATTTGAAGGACATCGCCCACCCTTTCCGTAAAGGTTGCCACGCAAAACAGTTGTGTCAGGAAACTAGTCAAGCGCGTGGTAAGCTCGCCGTAAAGGGGTGGGCGATATCCTCCCTAAATACACTTTTGGGGCATTACCTCGCGGTGGGTACGGCCCGCGTCACAGCGAGGTGCATCAGCCATTCCAGCGGCCCGCGCCGCGCCCACCTGCGCCACAACGTGGAGAACACCACGAGGACCAGGCTGACGACGGCGAACACCAGGAAGCTGGACGGGGGTTGCGCGCCGAGCAGCATCAGCAGCGCGAAGTGCCCGACGTAGCAGGTGAGCGCCAGGCTTCCGGTCGCCACCAGCGGCCGCAGCAGCCGCTCCCCCGCGGGCCTGTCGGTGACGAACAGCAGGGCACCGGTCAGCAGGAACCCGGCGCCGATCATCATGGGCGCCATCGGCACGCTGACGTCGAACATGCCGTAGGGCCGCATCATCAGCGGCGTGATCCAGGGCAGGCGGCCGTCGCCGGGCACCGCCGGCATGACCGCCGCCAGGGCCCGCGCGCCGCCGAGCGGCCCGGCGGCCAGCCAGGCCAGCAGCCCCGAGGCCGCCATGACCGCCGCCCCCGCGGCGATGAGCCGGACCCGCACCGCGGCGGAACGCAGGTCCAGGCGGCCCAGCCCCATCCCCGCCAGCAGCAGCGGGATGGCGTACGGGGTGTCGGGCCCGGCCAGGTAGTAGCCCATCCACGCCGGCCAGTCGCCGGGGCTGGTCACGATGGCGTACACGTCACCCGGTTGCGCCCACTCGCCGAGAAGGTTGAGCTGCAGATAGCGGCAGAGCGGGCTGACCAGGGTGAACACCCCCGCGGCGACCATCAGCGCGCGGGCGCGCAACCGGACCAAGGGGAGCAGCATCAGGAACCACAGGCAGAACGACAACAAGATGGCTTCGCCGTACACGAGGCCCAGCAGAGCCAGAGGGAACATCGCCGCCGAGCGCATCGCCAGACGCCTGCGCGCGGTCCCCGCCGCCCGCCCGGACGGCGGCCGAGCCCCGCCGGTCATCAACGCCACCGACACACCCGCGCAGAACACGAACAGGCTCAGCGAGCGATTGGTGATGACCTCGTTCAATAAGACGAGCACACCAACCGGCTCGGCAGGCGGCTCAATCGGCGACAACCATCCCGTAGGCCAGGTGTGCACGAATACCATGCTCAAAATGGCGATGGACCGTACCACATCAAGACCAAGTAAACGACTGGGAATAACCGGTGGTACCCCGGGCGGCCACTCCCCCGAGACCGCCAGACCGGACCCCCCACCGGGGGGCCGCACACGTTCCGACACCATGCTCACGCTCCTTCACCTGCTTGATCACCCATGCAAACGGACAATTCACCGGCACACGGACGCCGGCCGGGGGCATCGCCGAAATGATGCCCCGCGCGGAAAATCGACTGGGTGGACATTCCCGGTTGCGTCCTTTCCCTTGACCAGAAGTCAGAAAGGCATTGCCCCCCGGGTATGAGCCGAGCAAAAGAGATCACCATCGCTTTTCCGCACATGTGAGTAATCATCCGGTTTCACCCCGCAAGCGCAAGGCCCCAGCCCACCGGGAGCCCCGACATGTTCCGCCCGGCCCACGCGCGACCGCGAGGCTCATGGCCGCCGCCTGCCTTGGCGGCTCTTGCCACGGCGGATCGGGGACGTGGTGATCGGGGACGTGGTGATCGGGGACGTGGTGATCGGGGACGTGGTGATCGGGGACGTGGTGATCGGGGACGTGGTGATCGGGGTGGTGGGGGTGGTGATGATCGGGGTGTTGGTGATCGGGGTGGTGATGGGGGTGATGGG
>NZ_JBHSRF010000119.1:0-18803 GCF_042658925.1 Sphaerisporangium aureirubrum | reverse complement strand
GGGGGGACGGGGTGGGTCCGGTGGCGGTCTTGCGGGTGCCGGGGGCGGCGGTCGCGTTGAGCAGGGTGACCATCGTGACGCCGCGGAAGCGGGTGGATCTGGCTATTCCTTCGGATCTGCCGCTCGCTCATGTCCTGCCGGGGGTGCTGGCGGCGACGGGGGAGACGGGGGAGGATCCGGCGCTTGCGTCGGCTGAGTGGGTGTTGCAGCGGGTGGGAGCGCGGCCGCTGGATCTGGACGCCGGGTTGAACGGGCTCGGGGTTCGGGACGGGGAGGTGCTTTATCTGCTGCCCCGGCCGTCGGAGCTGCCGGAGGCGGTGTTCGACGACGTGGCGGACACGATCGCCACCGGCATCAAGGAGCGTTCGGGACGCTGGGGAGCGCGGCACACCCGGGCGGCGGGCCTCGGGACGGCGGTCGCGTTCCTGGTGGCGGGTGCGCTGGCCATGACCGCCGCGGGGCCGCCGTGGCGGCTGACGGCCGTGGTCGCGGGCGTGTTCGCGCTGCTCCTGGTCGGAGCGGGCGCGGCGCTCTCGCGGGCCCTCGGCGACGCGGGGGCGGGAGCCGCGGTCGGGTACGCCGCGCTGCCGTTCGCCTTCCTCGCGGGCATGTACGCCCCGGCCCGCGACGTCGGCATCCTGTGGTTCGGCGCGCCCAGCGTGCTGGCGGGCTTCGCGATGACCGCGCTGGCCGCCACCGTCGCCGGGTGGGCGATCGCCGAGGGACTGCCGAACTACTTCGGCGTCGTCATCGCCTCCCTCGCGGGCGCGGCGGGCGCCGCCGTGGTGATGGTGTGGGACGCCCCGGTGCCCGGCGTCGCCGCGGCCATCGCCACCGTCGTCCTCGCCTGCACCCCGCTCATCCCCGCGCTGTCGTTCCGGCTGGCCCGCCTGCCGCTGCCCGCCGCGCCGCGCAACGCCGAGGAACTGCGGGCCGAGGACCAGGAACTGGACGGCCCGGACGTCAAGCGCCGGGCCGTGGAGGCCGAGCGCTTCGCCACGGGCCTCGCCGCCGGCGCCGCCCTGGTCGCGATGGCCGGGGAGACGCTGCTGCTCGGCGCGGACGGCTGGACCGCCCGCGTCATGCACGTCATCCTCGCCCTGGCCCTGCTGGTCCGCGCCCGGGTGTTCCTCGGCGTCGGCCAGCGCGTGTGGCTGATCGGCGCGGGCACGGCCGGGCTGGTGCTGTTCCTGGTCTCGGTGGCCCTGGCCGGCCGCACCGCCGCGCTGCTGGTGGCCCCGGCGCTGCTGGTGACCGCCGCGGTCGCCGCGGGCATGGGCCTGTTCCTGTCGGCGGACCGGCCGTCACCGTTCTGGGGCCGCGCGGGGGACATCCTGGAGTTCCTCCTGATCATGTCCCTGTTCCCCCTGGCCCTCGCCGTCCTCGACGTCTACGCCTGGATACGCGGCCTGGCCGGCTGAACAGCCGGTCACGCGGACGGCGGGCCTCAGCGCCCGGGTGGCCGGTCGTCGTACGGGGTCTCCCCCATGGCGCGGGCCGTCTCCTCCAGCCACGCCAGCATGCCGTCCAGCGCGGGCACGTCGGGCGCCCCGAGGAGGGCGTCGGCGCGGGCGCGGGCGTCGTCCTGGGCGGCTCGCACGGCCTCGGTGATCGCCTCGGCCAGGGAACGGCTGTCCATGCGCAGGGCCCGCGGGTCCAGCGTGACGCCTTCGAGCCGCCCGCCCGCGTCCACGACCGCCCCGACGAGCCCGCCGCCCGCGGCCCCCTCCCCCTTCAGCCCGGCCAGCCCGCCGAGCGCGTCCCCGAGGCGCCGCACGGACTCCATGCTCTCCTCGGCGACCCGCGCGAAATCATCGGGCCCGAGCCGGGCGGGATCGAACACAGGCGGTCTTCCTTCCCCGTTCACGGCTGGTAGGGCTGAGGAGCCGACTTCACGGGCTCACGCCACTCGAACCCGGACGAGGGAGGCAGCCGCCCCGGCCCCGCGGGCTCCTGGAACGACGGCAGCCCGTCGGCGTCGATCACCGCCTTGGTGAAGTCCACCTTGGCGGCGCCGGTGGGCTGGAGGTTGTACATCTGCACGTACGCCTTGCCGGCGAAGTACACCGACATGCCACCGGCGACGGCCGACACCACCTTCGCCAGCATCCCGGTCGCGGCGGCGATGACGCCGTTGGCCAGCAGCCCGAGCATCTGCAGCCGCGCGTACCCGGCGGCCGCGTACGGCGTGGCGAGCATCGCGGCGGCGATGGCGACCCCGGCGAGCAGCACCGCAGCGACCCGCGCCAGCGCGAGCCAGTACGCGCGGTAGGCGTCGCCGAGCTCGTCCACGATGCCCGCGACGGTCTTCACGTAGGCGCGCAGGCTTTCCACGGCCTCCTGGTAACGCTCCACGGCGTCGGAGAACGCGTCGTGGTCGGCGGCGATCCAGCCGTCCTTGCCGGACTCGCCGAGATTGCGGATGTACGTCTTGTTCACCGTGTCCAGCCGGGAGTGCAGCGACTCCCAGTTGTTGTAGGCGTCCGCCATGCCCGGCACGTTGGCCACGGCGGTGGCCGCCATCGCGATCCCGACGGTCAGCGGCCGGGAGAGCATCGCCGCCCTGCGCAGGTCGCGCAGCACGGCGGCGGCGCTGCCCGCGGCGGTGCCCGGTGACGGTCCGTACGGCCCTGGCGGCATGGCTGTCTCCTCGGACGGTGTTCGCGGGCGGTCAGACGTAGACGACGGTGGACTGCTCCTCGGCGGTGCGCCAGTTGCGCCGCGCCGTCTCCAGGCGTCCCGCCCAGGCCTCCAGCACCGCCTCGGCCTCGGCGAACTTCTCGCGCACGTCGTCCTGCACCCGCCCGTACGGCACGCCGACCAGCAGCTCGCCGACCGCGCCCCATCCGGGGAACGGCACGCCGGTGGTGTCGATCAGCGCGCGCATCCGCCGGATGGCGGGCAGCACGTCCTCGTCGATCTCCTTGACGATGCCCTCGATGGCCGCCGAGGTGACGTACCGCTCCTGGCTCATAGCCCGCCCTCCATGATCGGCGTGACGAATCGATGTCTACCAGGGCTCGGAGCCGGACGGGCGATCTGCCTGATTTGTTCATCTATGCCGGGCAGATCGGCAACTTGGTGGATGATCACTGTTCATGCGGACTTGGGGCCTCTGCGGCTGTAAGGTGCCACTGGAGCGCGAGGCGACGGAGGTTGGGTTCGCGTGATGGACTTCGGCGACTTCGCCAACATCGACGTCGAGAAGCTGCTGCGCGGCACGCAGGAGCAGTTCGCCCGCCTGGAGGAGCTCCAGCGCCGCACCGGCACCCTGACCGGCAGCGCGAGCGACGGCAACAGGCTGGTCACCGCGGAGTACACCCAGGCCGGGCTGTACGACCTCCGCCTCGACCCGCGCGCCATGCGGCTGCCCTCCGGCGAGCTCGCGGAGCTGATCAAACAGGTGATCGCCGCCGCCGCCGAGGACCTGCGGGAGAAGGCCGTGGCCCTCATGACCGAGGTCTTCGGCGACCAGGACAACCCCATGAAGCTCCTGGAGGACCCGCAGGCGGCGCTGGCCAAGGTCAAGGAGGCCGAGGCCGTCTACGACCGCACCTTCGACGAGGTGATGGCCCACCTGGACACCATCCGCCGCCGCCTCGACCTCTGAGTGTTCAGCCCTGCCGCGTCAGGGTCCCGCTGAACGCCGTCAGCAGCGTGCCGAGCGAGTGGTACCCCGCCGTGATCCCGATCGTGTCCTGGCCGGCGAGCCGCACGGTCATCGTCAGGTCCGTCAGGCACGTCATCCCGGGCGGCAGGCCCTCCGGGACGGTGGTGGTCCTCGCCTTCAGCTCGATCCGGTCCTCGGCGGCCTCCGTCAGCTCCCAGCTGCGCGAGCAGCCCACGCCGTCCACCCACTCCACGGCGCGCTGGTCCGCGGCGACCTCCCCGACGGCGGCCTGCCGGATCGTGATCTCGTCGACCCCGGCCGAGCCTCCTTTGGCGCCGAGGGGGTCGTCGATCTTCATCGCCACCTGGCCGCGCCACGTGCCGAGGAACCCCTCGGGGACGTCGGCGCCGCCCGACCACGGTAACGGGGCCCACCAGGCGAGTATCGCCACCACCAGCGCCAGCACCCCGGTGACGGCGGCGATGACCCCCGTCCGCGCCTCGACGGTGCGGCCGAAGAACCCGCTCCACCGTCCACGCGGCCCGGGGTCACCCGCCGGGGGCTCTGGAGTCTTCTTCTGCATACCGGCCTTCGAACGGCGGCCAGGTGGGGCGCGATGGCCGCGAGGTCAGGGGGTGGGCTGCGGGGGGTTGAGGTTGGTCAGGGGCAGGTCGAGACTGGTGAACTGGGGTTTCTGCAGGTCCAGGGGCTGGGCTCCGGCTTCGAGCTCGGCGGCCTTGGACTGGTTGAAGCCGACGGCGATCGAGAGCAGGGTGCCGGCCACGGTGGCGGCCATGCCGTACTTGCGGACCAGGCCGAGCACGGTGCGCTCGACCGGGATGGCGATGGCCTCGCCCGCCGGGGCGGTCACGAGGTTGACGCCCGGGATGAAGCGGGTCGCGGCGAGGGCGCCGAGTACGGCCCCGGCGGCGGCCACCACGACGCCGCCCGCGTAGGACAGCCCGGCCAGGCCTTTCAGGTTGCCCGCGACCGAGTCGTACACCTGGCCGCCCTGCCGGAGCGTCTGGTTGAACTCCTGGACGGCCTGGGTGAACATCTCCCTGTCCTGCGCGGTCCACTTCTCCGGGGGGACCGAGGCGATCAGCTCGTGCAGCTCCCCCTGTGCCGCCGCGACGTCCTGGCCGGCGGTCGTCCACCGGTCGCCCGCCGCCGCGATGCTCTGAGGGTTGGACGCGATGCTGGTGGCGCCGGCGGCGATGGCCAGCCCGCGGACCGGGTTGACCAGGGCCGCGTAGGCGTAGATGCCGGCCAGGCCGCCCGCGTACAGCCACTGCCCGCTCTCGTAGCTCACTGCCCGAGCCCCGTCTTCAGCGTCTCGCTCGACACCACCACGTCGTCGTGGCTGAGGCGCCAGTTCTCCCCGGACAGGCCGAGTTTGTCCCGCCACACGCCGAGCTGGGCGCGGGCCGCCTGGACGTACCCGGCGGCGCTGTCCCTGACGGTGCCGTGCGCCCCGCTGAGCCCGAGCCCGACGAGGCCGAAGTCCAGCGCGCCGACGTTGATGCCCCGGACGTCCTGGTGGACGCGGTCGAGCGTGGCGCCGGGCCGCGTGTCCACGCTCACCCCGAGGTCGATGACGGCCTGGTGCTCGACCTCCCGCGTCTTCAACGGCTGCCCCGGCGCGGCCCCCTGGGACGGCGGGCGCCACGGCACGGCGCCGCCTCCCCCCGAAGGGCCACCGCCGAGGGACGGCATGCCGCCCCCGCCGGACGGCAGGCCGGGCAAGCCGCCTCCGCCTGAGGGCATACCGGGCATACCGCCTCCCCCGGTGGGGTCGCTCACCGGCGGCAGCCCCAGGTCCCCGGGGATGCCGGGCGGCGGCACGGGTGGCTGGGACGGGTCCGGCGGCCCGGGGATGTCGGGCGGCGGCACCGGTGGCTGCGTGGGGTCGGGTGGCCCCGGGATGTCCGGCGGCGGCACCGGCGGGGACGGCTCCGGCGGTCCGGGGACGTCCGGCGGGCCCGGAGGCTGCGGCGGGCCGGGGATGTCGGGCGACTGCGGTGCCGGGGGGCCGGGCGGGACCGGGAAGCCCGGGTCCGGGATCAGCGGGTCCCCCGGGCCGGGCAGGCCCGGATCCGGCGGGGACGGCAGGTCCGGGTTCGGGACCGGCGGCAGGTTCGGGTCGGGCTGCCCGGGCAGGTCCGGGTTGGGAATGGGCGGGACGCTCGGGTCAGGAGGCCCCGGGAACTCCGGGTCGTTCGGGTCGGGCACCACCGGAACGCTCATCTCCGGCGCCGACGGCCCCCGCACCGCGTACAACGGATCCGCCACCAGCGGCTCCCCTGGCGCCACCGGCACACCGGGATCCCCCGCCCCGTCCAGCCGCTGGTCGGGATTCACCACATGAACGGACATCGGCCCGACTTGCCCGCTCCCTCCTCCCCACAGACCGTCCGGCCCCGCGGGCCCGCTCGGCACGGCGTACGGCCCGCCGGAGGGCCCGGCCCCGGAAGTGACATCCGGCGCCGCGCCGCCGACCGGCGGTGCGGTAGGTGTCATGACATCCGCCGACACTGTGGGCCCCATGACGTCCGGCAACACGGTGGGCGCCGACACATCGGGCGACGCTGGTTGCACCGCGACGTCCGACAACGCGGTGGGCGCCAAGACATCCGGCGACGCTGTGTGCAGCGCGAGGTTCGACAACGCGGTAGGCGCCGCGTCCGGGGACGCGGTCGGCATCGTGCCGCTCGATAGCGCGGTGACGTCCGCCGGGGACGTGGGCGCGGTGGTGGCCGGTGGTGGGGTGTGGGTGGCGCCGGGCTGTGGGGGGGCGTTCGGAGGTGGGGGGACGTGGTCGTTCAGTAGTGCTTCGATGCCTCTTCGTACGCTCATCGCCGCCCCCGTTCGCGTGTCACACCGAGGCCACACCCACCCTACCCATCGTGCGCCTGCACACTAGCCCAGCGTGCGTACGGCCGTACAGGAACGGCGATTCGGGCCCGCGGACGGGGCGTCGTGGTCTGGACACCGCTTCTATGCTTTTCCGCGTCAGGACCGCGCCGGCCCAATGGGAGAGGTGGCATGCAGACTCGTCGTGATCTCTACCAGGCGCACCGCCTGATGACGCAGCGCCTGGCGATGGCGCTGCTCCAGGCCGAGCCCGACGTGCCCGAGTCGCCGATGCGGCGGCACAACGTGGCGATGTTCTGCGGCGTGCTGGTGGCGGTACTGGTGACGGCCGCGTTCGGCATCTGGGGGCTGCTGCGGCCGGGGGGCGCCACCGCGCTCACCGAGCCGGGTGTGCTGATCGTCGAGGAGGGCACGGGGGCCACCTTCGTCTACAGCAAGCCCGAGGAGAAGCTGATCCCCGTCGCCAACTACACCTCGGCCCGTCTGCTGCTCGGCACCGCGGCCGTCACCGTGCGCACGGTGTCTCCGGCCTCGCTGGCGGGCTTCACGCGCGGCACGCTGGTCGGCATCCCCGGCGCCCCCGACTCGCTGCCCGCGCCGGACAAACTGGTGCAGGGACCGTGGTCGGCCTGCGTGGCCGAGACCTCGGAGGCGGGCGGGACGCGGCGGCCGTACGTCACGCTGGTGGGCGGCATGGCGGTCGGCGGGCGGCCCTTCGGCGCGGGCGCCATGCTCGCCGACGACGGGCAGCAGTCCTGGGTGGTCCTGGCGAACCGCCGCATGCGGGTCACCGACGCGGGGGTGCGCGCCCTGACGGCCGAGCGGCCCCGGCAGGTGCCCGCGTCCTGGCTGAACGCCCTGCCGATCGGCCCGGACTTCGCGGGCCCGCGCGTCGCCGGGCGCGGCACGCGGGTGCGCGGGCCGGACGGGCGGGCGTCGGCGGTGGGCCGGGTGTACACGGTGCCCGCGGTGACCGGCGGCGACGCCCGGTGGTACGTCCTGCTCAGGGACGGGCTGGCCGCGATCTCCCAGACCCAGGCCACGCTGATGCTCCAGGACCCGGCCAGCCAGGCCGCCTACGGCCGCGGCCGCATGCGGCCCCTGGAGGTGGACGCGGCCCGCGCCAACGCCTTCCCGCAGTCGCGCACGTCGCTGGCGGCGCAGGGGATGCCGTCCACCATGCCGAAGATCGAGACGCCGGACCCTTCCGCGCCGCTGTGCGCCGTGTACGCCGACACCGCCAAGGGCTCCACTCGGGCGAGCCTCACCATCGGCGGCCGCGTCGCGATGACGGCGCCGCCGACCGCCGGCGGGGACCCCGACCACGTCGACCAGGTGCTGCTGCCGCCGGGCGGCGCGGTGCTGGCCGGCCTGCTGCCCGGCGAGGGCCAGCTGGCCTCGGTCCGCGACCACTCCCTGATCACCGACCAGGGGCGGAGGTTCGCGCTGGCGTCCGGCGACGTGCTCGCCATGCTGGGCTACGACGCCGCGCACGTGGCGCCGATCCCCGCGCACCTGCTGCACCTCGTTCCCGAGGGCCCGGTGCTCGATCCGGCCGCCGCGCGGGTGCCCGTCCCCATCGGCGGGGCGTCTCCGCAGGTCCAATGAGGGGTGAGTGATTCGGCGGGCCAGAGGGACACAAAAGCGTTACTGACTTGGAATGTGACGCATGACCACCTTGTGGAGATTGATCCTAATGTTGCAGTGATCAGCATCGCGGGGGCCGACGATGCGTTCCTCTTTGGCCGGCCGCTGCGAGAACGGCACAGGCCGTACATGGAGGTATCCCATGGCCCAGCAACAGACCGCCGCCAATCTCCCCCAGATCGTCGAGTCCGCCAAGCGGACCGAGAACGCCCAGACGCTGATCGGCAGCATCCAGACCCAGCTTCAGGGGCATGTGGCCGACCTGCGGGCCGGCTGGGGCGGCCAGTCGGGCATGGCGTTCGAGTCGGTCTACAACTCGTGGAACACCGAACTCGGCGTCGTGGTGCGTGAGCTCGGCGAGCTCGCCAGGAAACTGCACCTGGTCGAGGCGCAGTACCGCAGGACCGAGGCCGAGCAGGCCGGCGCCGCCACGCGGCTCGCCGCCGACATCAACGCCTGATCACACCGACGGAGATCATCATGGCGATCAACAACGACGTCGACCGTACCCTCGTCAACTTCGGGAGCATGGCCACCGGCCGCCAGGACTTCGCCCGCCAGTGGCAGGCGATGGAAGGCACGCTCCAGGACCTGGAGACGGAACTGGACCGGCTGCTCGGCGAGTGGGACGGCGACGCCCGCACCGCCTACTGGGCCGCCCGGGCTCAGTGGGACGCCGCCTCGGCCCGCATGGCTGCGCTGCTCAACCAGCTCGGCGCGGTGATCGAGCAGGGGCACGAGAACTTCTCCCTCGCGGAGAAGGCCAACGTGGCGATGTTCGACGGCCGCTGACGGCGGCCGCGGCACAAGGCGAGACGGCGGACCGCGCCCGCCGCACGACGGGGCGGGGCGGTCGCGCAGCTTAGGGGACGCGTATGGGCGAGAACGGCAGCAGCGGCTTCGCGTACGACGGCTTCCACCTCGACCCCGAGTGGCCGGGGACCAAGGTGGGCGACGGGGTGGACATCCACCACCCCTCGGTCCGCAACCTCCTCAAGGCGCTGGAGGAAGACGTGGAGCGCCTCAAGGGGATCCAGTCCGGCACGGTGCAGCACCTGCGGACGTACGGCAGGGTGACCACCGCCCACGTCGGGGAATGGGACGCGGCGCAGTCGCTCGGCCTCGTCTTCAACCAGGGCCACACGGCGATCACGACCGGCTACGAGAAGCTGGTCATGCAGTACGAGGCCGCCATCGCGGTGATCAACGCGGCATTCCAGAACATCGGGAAGGCCGAGACCGCCAGCGATGTCGGTCTCAAAGACCTGACGTAGCCAAGATGGGTCGATAGTCGATATGGGCCGGATTAGCGAGATACAAGCCATCAAAGCGGGCACCGCGGCGCCGCACGGTGATTCGAGCACCTACGGCGGTGTCGAGAGCGTGCGCTCGAAGATCCTCAACACCGATCCCGACTGGGTGGCGACCGCGGGGGACGCCTACATCCGGGCGGCCTCCATGCTGGAGGACACCCAGGCCCTGCTGGAGTCGGTGGCCGGGACGATGGCGGGCGACTGGAAGGACAAGTCCTCGCAGGAGGCGCAGAAGGCGTTGCAACTGCTGCACGCCACGGCGCGCGAGCTGGCGTACCGGTCGCGGGAGGTGGGGGCCGCGCACAACGACTACGCGTCCGAGCTGCGCGAAGCCAAGGCCAACCTGCCGACCAGCGGCACGTTCACCTGGGACGACGACATCGGCGAGAACTGGAAGACCATCTCGCCGATCACCATCATCTCGGGCGCCATCGCCGGGGAGACCAAGAGCGACAACGAGAAGGCGCGCGAGCACCTGGAGCGCATCAACCAGCGCATCTCGACCGTCTACCAGGGGCTTCCCCCGCACGTCACCATGGTGCTCCCCGCTCCCGGGCCGCCCACCACTCCCCCGCTGACGCCGGTCGACTACCCCGGCGGCGACGGCGGATACGGCGGTGGGGGCGGCGGCTACGGCGGCGGCTCGGGCTACGGCGGCGGTTCCGGGAGCGGCTTCGGCGGCGGTTCCGGCTTCGGCGGCACCGGTCTGCCCGGCGGCACCGGAGGCGGCGTCATCCCGGGCGGCACCGGCGGCGTGCCGGGCACCGGATCCGGCGTTCCCGGCGCCGGAGGTCCCGGCACGGGCGGCCCTGGCACCGGCGGTCCCGGCACCGGGCTGCCGGGCGACGGATCGGGCAACGGTCCCGGCGGCGCGGGACCGGCCGTACCCCCCGGCGGCTCCGCGGGCGGCGGCACGGGCGGCGGCCTGGACCCGAACGACCCGCGTGGCACCGGCCTGGCGGGGGTCACCCCGCCCGGCGCCACCGTGCCCCCGAACGCCACCACACTGCCCACCGGCACGTCAGGCCTCCCCGGCACGCCAAACCCGACCGGCATCCCGTCCATCCCGACCACGCTGAACCCCACGGGGGTGAATCCGCTCGGCACGGGCCCCCTGGGCACCGGCCCGTTCGGCACCGGCCCCCTCGGTTCCGCCGGGGCGGGCGGCGGCACGGCGTACGGCGGTGGCGCGGCCGGCGCGGGACAGGCCGCCCTGGCCGGCCGGGCGGCGGCGGGCGCGGGCACCCCTCTCGGTGGCATGCCGTTCATGCCCATGGGCGCGAGCCCCGGCGAGGGCGACCGCGAACGCGAACGCAGCACCTGGCTGACCGAGGACGAGAGCGTCTGGGGCGGCGACGGACCCGTCGCCCCCACCGTGATCGCCTGACACCCGTCCCGGACGGCGGGGAACCCCGCCGGCTCCCGGGACGGGAACACCCACCGGGCCCCGGAAACGCCAAGGGTGCCCCGCCTGCCTGAGCAGGCGGGGCACCCTTTTGGCGTCCGGAACCCGGCCGGAGCGTTTCCGGCCGGGGACCGTGACGCGTCCCCCCAGCCCTACCGGCACACCGCGAACCCCTCCTCGGCGTACCGCCCCCTACCGGCGCCCCGAGCCATTGGGCGCCTGAAGAAAAGATCCCACTCCCCACTTGCAAACCACTTAAAGGACGCTTGCCACATCTCCCCCAACATCCCCACAAGACACCACCAATCCCCCGTTGATGGAGGTGGGAGGGGGTGCTCAGTCGGAGTCGGCGGCGGTGGGGACGGGCTGGCGGTGGACGACCACGGTGCTGATGCGGTTGCGGCGGCCCGCGGTGGTCTCGGCGGTGAGGCTGAGGCCGTCGACCAGGGCCTGGGAACCCGCTATGGGGACCCTGCCGAGGGCGTGGGCCAGGAGGCCGCCGACGGTGTCCACGTCCTCGGCGTCGATCTCGGTGTCGAAGAGCTCGCCCAGCTCGTCCACGGAGAGGCGGGCGGTCACGCGGGCGCCGCCGTCGTCCAGCCACTCGACACGCGGGGCCTCCTGGTCGTACTCGTCGGTGATCTCGCCGACGATCTCCTCCAGGACGTCCTCGATGGTGACCAGGCCCGCGGTGCCGCCGTACTCGTCGATGACGATGGCGAGGTGGATCTGCCTGGCCTGCATCTCGCGCATCAGCTCGTCGATGGGCTTGCTGTCGGGGACGTAGGTGGCGGGCCGCATGAGGGACGAGACCTTCTCCTGCTCGGTCTCCCCGTTGTCCCCGGACTCGTGCACCCGCCGCACGATGTCCTTGAGGTAGGCGATGCCCACCACGTCGTCCTCGTTCTCGCCGACCACGGGGATGCGGGAGAAGCCGCTGCGCAGCGCCAGCGACATCGCCTGCGCGAGGGTCTTGCCCCGCTCGATGAACACCATGTCGGTGCGCGGGACCATCACCTCGCGCACGATCGTGTCGCCCAGCTCGAACACCGAGTGGATCATCTGCCGCTCGTCGGGCTCGATGACCCGGCGCTCCTCGGCGAGGTCCACGAGGTCCCGCAGCTCGGCCTCGGAGGTGAACGGCCCGTCGCGGAACCCCTTGCCGGGCGTCAGCGCGTTGCCGAGCAGGATCAGCAGCTTGGGCAACGGCCCGAAGATGCGGGTGAGCCCGTACACGATCGGCGCGCTGGCCAGCGCGATCGGCTCGGCGTGCTGCCGCCCGAGGGTGCGCGGCGACACCCCCACGATCACGTAGCTGATCAGGATCATGACCCCGGCCGCGGCGGCGTACGCCTGGCCCTCGTCGCCGAGCAGGTCGATGAACAGCAGCGTCGCGATCACGGTGGCGCCGAGCTCGCAGCTCAGCCTCAGCAGCAACAGCAGGTTGAGGTAGCGCGGCGGGTCGGCGACGATCGCCTGGAGCCGGTGCGCGCTGCGCCGGCCCTTACGGGCGAACTCCTCCGCGCGCACCCGCGAGATGCGCGCCAGCGCCGTCTCCGCACTGGCGATCAGGCCGCCGACCACGATCAGGAAGGCGGCGGCCAGCAACCATCCGCTGGGGGAACTCACGGCTCCCGCCGCACCTCCCGCCACGCGTCGAGCAGCTCGCCCTGAAGGCCGAACATCTCTTTGTGCTCCTCGGGCTCGGCGTGGTCGTACCCGAGAAGGTGGAGGATGCCGTGCGTGCACAGCAGCTCAAGCTCGTCCTCGGCGCTGTGCCCGGCCTCCGTGGCCTGCTTGGCCGCCACCTGCGGGCACAGCACGACGTCGCCGAGCAGCGCCGGGTCGAGCGCCGCGTCGGAGTCCTGCCGGGCGCCGCCCTGCATGGGCCGCAGCTCGTCCATGGGGAAGGCCAGCACGTCGGTCGGCCCCGGCTCGCCCATCCACTGCTCGTGGAGCTGGGACATGGCCGCCTCGTCGACGATCAGGATGGAGAGCTCGGCGAGCGGGTGGATGCCCATGCGCGCCAGCACGTGGCCTGCCAGCGCCACGAGCGAGGCCTGGTCGACGTCCACGCCCGACTCGTTGGCCACCTCGATACTCATGATCGTTCGTTATCTTCCCCGAGGAGGAGGGCGCTTGCCGCCCTTGATGTCGTGTGGCTCGGCGGTCGCGAGATCGTACCGGCTGTAGGCGTCGACGATGTCGCTCACCAGCTTGTGCCGGACGACGTCCGCGCTCGTCAGCCTGCTGAAATGGATGTCCGATATGCCCTCCAGGATATCCTGGACGACCTTCAGGCCGCTCAGCTGCCCGCCGGGCAGGTCGATCTGCGTGACGTCGCCGGTGACGACGATCTTGGAGCCGAAGCCCAGGCGGGTGAGGAACATCTTCATCTGCTCGGGCGAGGTGTTCTGCGCCTCGTCCAAGATGATGAAGGCGTCGTTGAGCGTGCGGCCTCGCATGTACGCCAGCGGCGCCACCTCGATCGTGCCCGCCGCCATCAGCCGGGGGATGGAGTCGGGGTCGATCATGTCGTGCAGCGCGTCGTACAGCGGGCGCAGGTAGGGGTCGATCTTCTCGTACAGCGTGCCGGGCAGGAACCCGAGCCGCTCTCCCGCCTCGACCGCCGGCCGGGTCAGGATGATGCGGTTGACCTCTTTGGCCTGGAGGGCCTTCACGGCCTTGGCCATGGCCAGGTAGGTCTTGCCGGTGCCCGCGGGCCCGATCCCGAACACGATGGTGTGCTTGTCGATCGCGTCGACGTAGCGTTTCTGGTTCACCGTCTTCGGGCGGATCGTGCGGCCGCGCGAGGACAGGATGTCCAGCGACAGCACGTCCGCCGGGCGGGCGCTGCTCATGCGGAGCATGGCGATGCTGCGCTCGACCGCGTCGGCCGTGAGCTGGGCGCCGGACTGCAGGAGCTCCACCATCTCCTCGAAGAGGCGCACCACCAGGGCGCTCTCCTCTGGGCTGCCGTTGATGGTGATCTCGTTGCCCCGGACGTGGACGTCGGCGCGGAAGGCGTTCTCGATGACGCGCAGAAGCTCGTCGCGGGAGCCGAGGAGGCTGACCATAGAGTGGTCGTCCGGGATGATGACCTTGGCCTGGGTGCGGGACGGGCCCTTGGTGCGCGGCGGTTCGCCGGTCTTCGCGCCGTTCGGCGCGCTTCGGTTCTCGTGTGACTCGGACATGGGCGGCCCTTGCGGCCTGCTCGCCTCCCGGTCTGACTGATCTGGTTTGTCGCGCTTCATGCGGGTATCGCCACTCATGCTCTCGCATCCGGCCGGGTGGCGCCGCTGAATATGCCCATGCTATCCGTGCTCAGGGTCATCCCGAGGTGAGGTCCGCCTCAGCCCGGAGGCCAGGTGAGGCTGCGCCCGCCCAGGACGTGACCGTGCACGTGGAGCACGCTCTGGCCCGCCTGCGGCCCGGTGTTGAAAACCAGCCGGTACCCCTCGTCCGCGATCCCCTCGCGGATGGCCACCGCGTGGGCGGCTTTCAGGACCTCGTCGGCCAGGCCGTCGTCCGCCGCGGCGAGCGCGGCGGCGTTCTCGTAGTGCTCCTTGGGGACCACCAGCACATGGGTCGGCGCCTGCGGGTTGACGTCGCGAAACGCCAGCGTGCGGTCGGTCTCGTAGACGATCGAGGCGGGGATGTCCTTGGCCGCGATCTTGCAGAACAGGCAGTCTGTCACGCCCGAATGGTAGTCACCTCTGTTGCCAATCGGTAATACCGAGGAGGCAGCGCGGAATGATCCCCCCGGCTAGGGTTGGTGTGCGACACTTCAGCGTCAGCAGCGGTCAGTGTCGGCGAGGCCACCGGCGAGGACACGAACTGGGTCATGCCCCCTAAAGAACCGGCAGAGCGTAAACCCTCTGGGAAGGCCGTGCGTCCAACTGATGTGACCACCGAGACCCTCGTGGCCGACAGGTCGCTCGGGGCGGTGCCCGTCGGTTGGGACGCCGACATGGCCGTTACGGCGCTTTACAGCGCCCACTATCGGTCGCTCGTGCGTCTGGCCGTGCTGTTGGTCCGCGACAGCGCCACAGCGGAGGAAGTCGTACAGGACGCCTTCGTCGCCCTTCACGGGGCGTGGCGTCGTCTGCGCGACACCGACAAGGCACTCGCCTACCTGCGTCAGTCGGTCGTCAACCGCTCGCGTTCCGTGCTGCGCCACCGCGCCGTCGTCGAGAAGTACGCCCCCAAGGGGCTGCCCGACGCACCGAGCGCGGAGAACGGCGCCATCGGGGAACTCGAGAGGTCCGCCGTGATCGAGGCCCTGCGCGGGCTCCCGGCACGGCAGCGCGAGGCGCTGGTCCTGCGGTACTACGGCGACCTCTCCGAAGCGGAGATCGCCAGTGCCATGGGCATCAGCAAGGGTGCGGTGAAGAGCCACACAGCCCGCGGCATGGCCGCCTTACGGACGCTACTGGAGCAACTGTCATGACCGAATCCCCCGACGAGTACGGCGACATCCTGCGCCGTGTCTTGCGCGCGGAGGCGGATTCCGTCGTGCCCTCCGCGGAAGGACTGCAGATCATCCGCACCCGCGTGGAGCAGCGCGGGCCGCGGAGCATTTTTTGGTGGCGCGCCGCCGCGTCGGCCTTCGGGGCCGTCCTGGTGGCCGCCGCGATCGTGACCTTCGTGCCCTCGCTTCGCGGGGACGGCGGCGGGGACCAGCGGTCCATCGTCCCCGTCCAGTTCGACACCTCCCCGCCCGACGAGTCGAGCACGCGCAGACCACCGAGCAACCTGCCGCCCACCACCGGCGGCTCCGCTCGTCCCCTTCCCGGCTCGCCGACGCCCGGCGCCCCGACGCCGGCCCCCAAGCCCAGCACCATTCCCACCCCCGGCACGGACTGCGCCACGGCCCCCCCGGCCGAGGCGACCTCCTGCCCGGCGCCCTCCGAGTCCGAGTCGGACCCCGAGGGCCGCACCACCGAGCCCAAGCCCAAGCCCACCCCGTCGAACACCCCCTCGAAGGTCCCCACCCGGGCACCCACGCCGGCGGCGCCGACGGCCACGGCTCCCACCGAGCCGAGCCCGACCGTCACCATGTCCCCGCAGATGACCACCGACTCCGCCACCGACGCCCCGCCCCAGGACCTGGCTCCCAGCTGATCCCCGGGACGCCGGTCACCAGCGGCCGGTACGGGTGAGCAGCACCGCCGCCGCGGCCACGCCAGCGGTGGAGGTACGCAGGACGGTGGGGCCGAGCAGGGCGGGGGTGGCTCCGGCCTGCCGGAACCTGCTGAGTTCCTCCTCGGTGATGCCTCCCTCGGGGCCGACCACCACCACGATGTCGCCCCCGGCCGGCAGGGCCAGCCGGGACAGCGGCTCGGTGGCCTCCTCGTGGAGCACGGCCGCCGCCGAGGCGGCGTCCAGTAGCGCCGCGACCTCGGCCGTCGTCGCCTGCTCGGTCACCTCGGGGAGGTGGAAGCGGCGCGCCTGCTTCCCCGCCTCCCGTGCCGCCGACCGCCAGCGGGCCAGGGACTTGGCCGCACGGTCCGCCTTCCAGACCGTCACGCAGCGTGCCGCCGCCCAGGGGACGATCACGTCCACCCCGGCCTCGGTCATCATCTCGACCGCCAGCTCGCCCCGGTCGCCCTTGGGCAGCCCCTGGACGACCACCAGCCGCGGCGCGGGCGGCGGGACGACCCGGCGGCCCAGCACCGCCACCCTCAAGGTGTCCTTGCCGGTGGCCCGCACCTCGCCCTCGGCCACCGTTCCCGCGCCGTCGGTGAGGTCGACCCGCTCACCCGGGCGCAGACGCCGCACGGTGGCGGCATGCCGCCCCTCGGCGCCGTCCAGCACGATCTCCGGGCCCGAGAGGTCCTCGGCGAGAAACACAGGCACGCTCACCCGCAAACCTTAGCCATCCCGTTCCCCGGCCCGTTCCCCGCGCCTGTGCAGGAGGGCCAGGAGGACGGCTCCGGCGAGGTAAGTGGCGAGCACGGCCGGGGGCAGGCCGAGCGGGCCGTGGTCGGACGGGCCGGCGAGGGCGACACCCAGCAGGCCGGCCACCACGGCGGCGGCACCGGCGACGGTCAGCGTGGCGGGCACGGCTCCCCGGACCGCCGGGACGGTGGGCGCCTGGGCCGCACGGCGCTCGAAGCGGGCGAAGGCGGCGACCAGGAGGGCCAGGACGACGGCCAGGCAGGCCAGCCAGGGGATGCGGAGGGCCAGCCAGAGGGGAGAGCCCGGGGCGGCCGCGGGGAGGGCCCCGGTGCCGTACAGCAGGACGACGCCGATCACGGCGGCGGTCATGTGCCAGAGGAACAACGTCATGATCACCGAGTTGACGGCGACCACGGCCGTCCACGGGCCTGGGCGGCGCAGCCAGCGGGCGGCCCGGTCCCGCGACGCCAGGGCGAGGCCCGTCTGGGTGACCGCGAGGGCGAGGAGGGCGAGCGTGGGCGGGGCAGTGTTCTGCGTCCGGTCGCCGCCGAGGCCGACCATGCTGACCGGGTAGGGCCCTGGCACGGTGAGGAGCACCAGGGCCGCGAACCCTCCCGCCGCCAGCGCGAGGCCCCAGCGGGGTCGCAGCCGCCCGTCCCGCATCGAGAAGCCGAGCTGGTGGACGGCCAGCCATGCCAGCAGGTAGTTCGCCAGGCCCACATAGGGGACGCCGAAGCCCAGGCGCGCCACGTCGTCGGCGGCCACGAGCGCCGCCAGTACGGCCGGCACGGCGAGCCCCGCGCGGCGGTGCAGGGCGTGCATGAACGGGGTGAGGAAGACGACGGCGATGTACGCCACCAGGAACCACAACGGGATGGCCGCCAGCCAAACCCCCGCGCCCACCTGCGCCGGGGGGACCCCCAGTGCCCTCGCCACCCCCGCCGCCACCGCCAGCCCGCACAGCAGCACCGTCGTCGGCCGCACCAGCCGCGCCGCCCGCCCGAGGGCCCACCCCGTCCCGTTCCCCCCGCGCCGCAGGTGCGACGTCAGCGACGCCGCGTTCGCGTACCCTCCCACCAGGAAGAACAGCGGCATCACCTGGAACACCCAGGTAAGCGGATGCGTCCACGGCACGAACTCCAGCACACTCCCCCCACGAAACCCCGCCGCGTCCCGCACCACATAAACCGAAAGCCAGTGCCCCACCACCACCATCACGATCGCGAACGCCCGAACCAGATCGACATGCCGATCCCGCTCCACCGGCACCCGCGCGGCCTGCCGCCCCATCTCCCGGACCACCCGCCGAACCACCCGCAGAGGGTCACCCGTCATACCCACGACGTTAAGCCGAATCCCCCCCTCCCAGCCGCACCTGAACGCGTGTCTCCCCCACTCCCCCACCCTCCACCCCGAAATGCCGGTTACGTACCACGCCACCGCCATACCCCGTCCCCCGGGGACGCTGTACTGACGGCTGCGAACACGACCCGCCGGAGCGCCCACACTCCCGGGGCGGCGTCCCCGCACGAAGTCGAAACCGTCGCGATTCGGTTAACCCACGGTCGGCAAGGCACAAACCGACACCAGTCGTCCCCACCCACCCAGCCAAGAGGGCTTTCGCCAACTCCCCACCGCTCGACCATCCTTGGACCGACGCCCCACACGGGTTCCCCGCCATACGACGACGCCACCAAAGCCCCGTCAAGGTTCGTCTGACCGGCACCGGGTCCACAGAACATGACACGGCGAATCCGGCGCTACCGTACGGCAGTAAACCCATATCTTCCTCGGCCCGGCGAAATGGCTCTCGCAGAGGACGCGCTTCGCGCGGAAACCCATGCCCTGCGCAGCCCGGCGAAAAGGTCCTCGCAGAGGACGCGCTTCGCGCGGAAGGCGCAAGGGCTGTGCTCATGCGGGGGACACCCCCGCACCCCCGGGTCCTACCGGGCTCACCGGTGACGTCCCGCCGAGTGGTGTAAGTGGTGACGATCAGCGATCGACGGCTAGCACAAAGTGAGCCATCGTGTGACGGTCGAGGGGAAGGGCTCAA